>CAZEYJ010000104.1:0-2344 GCA_964516795.1 uncultured bacterium | reverse complement strand
GATCGGATGCGCGCAAGCCAATGCTACCCTGATCTCCCCTTTTGTCGGCAGGATCCTCGACTGGTATAAGAAAAATGAAGGAAAAGATTCCTATCCTCCCGCCCAAGACCCCGGCGTAGTCTCCGTTACAGAAATTTTCAACTACTACAAAAAAATGGGGATCAAAACCCAGATCATGGGTGCTAGCTTTAGAAATGCCGAAGAGATCACGGAACTTGCCGGCTGCGACCTGCTCACCATTGCCCCCAAACTCCTCGAAGAGCTCCAAAACGCCGAAGGGCCCGTTCCTAAAAAACTCGACTCTGAAGCCGCCAAGGCGATGAATATCCAAAAAATCGACCTTGATGAAAAAACATTCCGCTGGATGATGTGTGACAACCCGATGGCCAACGATAAGCTGGCCGAAGGGATCCGCAATTTTGCCAAAGACCTCGCTAAGCTCGAAAAAAGTCTATCATCCCATCTCTAAAATTCTTAAGGAAGCTCTTTAAGATGTGGATCTGATCCGAGGGGACAGTGTTCATAGACACGGCCCGAGGATCAGATCCACATCTTGAAGAAAAGCCGACACAGCCGAAAACCGATTCTTCAGGTTGTTTCGGTATAAAAGCTCCTTGAACTTATCTTGCCTTAGTTGTATTGAAAAAATAATGCACCGGCAAAAGGTTCTTTGATGCCTGAAAATGACCAGCTCATCCCCTTTCTTAAGCAAAGCGAAATTTTTCATAATTTTTCAGAAGAGGAATTAAAAGTTTTTCTTCCTTTTATCCAAACAACAACTGTTCCAAAAGATCAATTCATTTTTCATGAAGGCGATCAAAGCTCAGAGCTCTATATTGTGCAACGAGGGCAAGTTGCCATCTTGTTTGAAGACGAAGAACAGAAAAGCGATTGCCCAGTTGCCACAATTCTCCCCGGCAACAGCTTCGGAGAAATGACCATTCTCACTGAAAATATCCGTTTTGCTGGAAGCAAAGCCCTTGAAGAAACCGATCTCCTGGTTCTCAAATTTGACAATTTTCACGAACTGGTAAAAACCAATCCAATTTTTGCTAAGTTTTCGCTTAGCCTTAGCAAACAAATAAGCAAATGGCTTAAGTCGACAAATGAAATGGCCATGAAAGCAACCAAAGAAGAGCTCAGACTGACAAAAATCCATGATCATATGGGCAAGTTCATTATCCATCTCTTCATTCTGCTCAGCCTATTCTTCTATGTCTTCAAACTCTTCATAAAACATGGAGATGCCTCGAGCATCATCCAATGGATCTCCACCTGTCTAATCCTCGGTCTGACAATCAGCGGCATTTTTCTGATTAAAAATAGCGGCTATCCCATTCAATTCTATGGATTGACCCTCAAAAACTGGAAAAATAATTGCTGGGAAGCCATTCTCTTTACCATACCCGTTCTCCTGTTTATGACAGGCCTCAGATGGATAGTGATCTCGATAATCCCTGCATTTAAGAACTTTTCCCTAATCCAAATTGGAAATCAATCGACCTCCTTCTTTAGTTTTTTTGAAAATAAGGAAAGCCTACAGCATTTTTTTATCTTCCTGGCCCTCTATAGCGCCTTCATCCCTCTGCAAGAATTTATCACCCGCGGGTGCCTTCAGACTTGCCTTTATAATTTTTTTCGCTCGCCTAAGCGCGGGCTCTTGGCCATTATCAGCTCTAATCTGATCTTTGACATATTCCATGGCCTTGAAACCATTTCCTTTATGGGCGTTGCATTGCTGCTAGGACTTTTTTGGGGATGGCTCTATCAAAGACAAAACTCGATTATCGGCCCTTCACTCTCCCACATTCTTATAGGGATCTGGGGATTCGGATTCCTCGACTACAAAGGCCTGCTGATCTATTAACCCAACTTGTCCCCTAACTTGCCCAGCGAGCTGAGCGAAATATACGAGATACAAGATTCTCGATGAAGCCAAGGTCTCGACCTTGGCTTCCTCACGAATCTTGCATTTTGTCCATCTCGCTATCGCGTCTAAGGGAGGTTAGGGGACAAGTTGGGTTATTATACCGACCGTGTCTCAAAAATTGGATTTTCGGCTGCGCCAAAGCCTCGGGGTTGAAATTTTTCAGAGGAGGGCTGTATTAATGCAATACAGCCCCCTCTGATAAATTTTAACCGCGAGAGCTTTCGCGTTGCCCAAAACCAATTTTTGAAATACGTTCGGTATATTCATATGGCGTTGTTGCATAAATAGCTGCGGGTAAGGTTCTTCTTGCCTTCAAGGCACGTAGTCTATAAATTTTTTGTTACCAAGCAAAAAAATTTAGGCTCAACATGACATCCAAGAAAGACACATACCGTACCCGCAACTGGAAAGACT
>CAZEYJ010000103.1:0-3482 GCA_964516795.1 uncultured bacterium | reverse complement strand
GTGAATGGAAAACTCCCCAATAAAAAAGACTACTGCTTCACACAACTTGATGTCCGTTCTGTCAGAGGCCCGATGACACGGCAATTCCTAAAAGAGCATTTTGGAATCGAATCTCCTCCTATCTATGGAGACCCGGCCCTCCTGTTCCCCTATCTCTTTCCCGAATTTAAAAGGAAGGAAAACCCAACTTTTGATTTCATTATTATTCCCCACTACTCTGAATTGCACTTTTTCCCAAAAGACCTCTATCCCAACGCCATTTATCCAACAGACCCTTGGAATGAAGTTATCGAAAAGATCTTAGACAGCCATTTTGTCATTTCAAGCTCTTTGCACGGCATTGTTCTTGCGGAGGCCTACGGGATTCCGGCCCGAATGCTCCGAATCACAAAAAATGAGCCGCTTTTCAAATACATCGACTACTACTCGGGAACCAATCGCTTCGACTTCAAATTTGCCAACAGCGTAGAAGAGGCTCTTCAAATGGGAGGAGAAAAACCTTTCCAGTGCGATCTGGTCGAACTATATGAGGCCTTCCCTTTTGATTTCTGGCCAAACGCAACTTTCACCTACCCAAATTTTAACTAGTGTTCTGTCATGATTGTTTTTGTTGTTTCATCTGTGTCAAAGCCCAAATAACAAAAACAATCATGACAGAACACCAGAGGAAACTGCAATTTCCTCATTAATCAAAGGACCGTATGCCCACTCAACCCCGTTCACTCTGGCGTGCAACCGTTTTTTTCTTGCTTGCTGCTTATTTTCCCTCATTTGTTCTCAGCGACAATTTTCAACCCGTGTTCGGAAAAGAAACTCCCGATCAGCTCATCGGAACAGACCTGTTGCTCTTTGATCCCGGCCTAACCAATCTAGAAGAAAATCCCCAAAATTTCGTCCTCGACGTCAAAAAAATCGAGATCGAAGAATACCCCGAATCATTCAACCCTTCGATTCTGCAATGGAACAATTCACTCCTGCTCTCCTTTCGAATTAGAAACCCCAAAGCAAACACGACCAATGAAATAGGACTCATTTTCCTCAATGAAGAATTCGAGCCGATCAGCAAAGCCTATGTGCTTGAAATGCGCCTGCCTCCGCGCAGCCGCCCTGCAAAAGAACAGGATCCCCGCCTTTTCTGCTTAGACGACCGCCTCTATATGATCTATAGCGCCATCCTGGACCAACCTACTGAAAAAGAAAGCCGCCGGGTTCACATTGCACAGATCCATTGGGACGGAGAATGTTTCTATGTCGATGAAACGCAAAGCATCGAAAAATATCCGGGACAAAACCCTCTCCGCTGGGAGAAAAACTGGGTCCCCTTCATTTATGAAAATGAGCTCCTGCTGGCCTACAGCCAAATCCCCCACCGGATCTTACGACCGGCTTTAGGAACAGATACCTGCACGGCCTTCTGCTCCACGATCAGCCTCATCCAGTGGGCCTGGGGCGTCTTGCGCGGAGGAACTCAGGCTTTTCTTGTCGATGGAGAATACCTTTCTTTTTTCCACTCTTCGATCAATATGGCCTCTGTGCAGTCCCAAGGAAAAATCATGCAGCACTATTTTATGGGCGCCTATACCTTTTCTGCTTCCCCTCCTTTTGAGATCACCCGCATCAGCAAAGAGCCCATCGTCGGCAAAAACTTCTATAACGGCCCTATTTACAAAACATGGAAGCCGCTGCGCGTTGTGTTTCCCGGAGGCTTTGCCTTTGACAATCGCTATGTTTGGGTTGTCTATGGACGCCAAGACCATGAACTTTGGGTAGTCAAATTAGATAAACAAGGGCTTTTTAACAGCCTGATCCCCGTCAATTCCTCGAAACGATAAGAGTAGATCAATGCGCAATAGCAAACCCTTGCTCCAAAAATTAGCTCTAAACCTGCAAGCACCCTTTCGGCTCATCCCGGCCGTTGTTTTATCTCTTGCGCTGCAGCTCCCCCTCATGGCGGAGAACGCCTCCTTATCGCTTGTCGACCTGGAAGGATCTTGTCAGGATTTTGTTCTCGAGACCAAGCGGATCTATATCCCCGGTTACCCGGAAGCATTTAATCCCTCCCTCATCCGCTGGAACGGCTTGCTGTTAATGAGCTTTCGGATCATTCCCGATCTCAAAAACACATATTGTTCCAAGCTGGGGCTGATTTGGCTCGACAATAACTGCTGCCCTATTGGCGAACCACAATTGCTCAACACACAGCTATCCCCGACCACCCCATCCCGCACCGATGACGGCCGCTTGATTGCCCTTGGCGATGACATCTACCTCGTTTATAGCGATAATACCGACCCACAAATCAGCCGCGGAGGATTTCGCGTCTATATTGCTAAGCTCCAATTTGACGGCGCAGACTTTTCCTTAGATCCACCCGTTCGCCTATCTCGCTTTGAAGGAGAAAATCCCCTAGTGCGTGAAAAAAACTGGGTCCCTTTCATCTATGAAGATCAACTGCTTCTCGCCTATAGCCTAGTCCCCCACCTCATCTTCTATCCCCACCTAGATGAAGGCAGATGCGAAACAATTGCCCAGAGCCTTAATAACTGCCCATGGGACTGGGGACCTCTTCGAGGAGGAACGCCCGCACTAAAAATTGATAGTCAATACCTCGCCTTTTTCCACTCATCCCTCGATATGCCAACCCTTCACTCGAATGGAAAATCGATCTGCCATTATTTCATGGGAGCCTATACATTTTCGCCTACTTATCCTTTCGAAATCACGCAAATCAGCCCCGAGCCGATCATCGGTAAAGGATTTTACAAAGGCCCGATCTATAAACCCTATTGGAAACCGGTCCAATGTGTCTATCCCGGTGGATTTGTCTTTGATGAAAAATTCATCTGGATTGCCTACGGAAGACAAGACCGAGAAGCATGGATTGTCAAACTTGACAAACAAGGACTCCTCAATAGCCTTAAACCACTTAGAAATTCGTCTCCCAGCAACACATCCTGTCAGAAGGAATCGGACCAAAACGCCGAAGAGGTTGATAGATCTGCCGGTTAATCCACCCATAGTTCCGATAACCTCTATAGTCTTTAAGGCGCGAAAAAGAATAAAGCGGGATGGAGACAGAGAGCGTCCCTTGGTATAACGTCCCTAAAAATGGATCATGGCTTACCGAGAACGACAAGCTCAAAATATCAAGGTACTGCGGCTGGACCGTAAATTGCCCGCCCCAGAAAGGAATATGATCTTTCCTGGTGACAAAAAAGTAAGGCCCTCCTGACACATAAAGGAAAAAGTCCTCTTTCTGCAAAGCAAGGACACTGCCCTCGGCATTAAATCCTTTAAAGCTCGACTCGCTTTGAGTGCAAGACGCCTTAAAACCATCGCCATACTGATCAAATACGTGCTTGGAGACCTGGGTCTTTTTAGCCACAGGAAGATAGCCGTTCACATGAAGGCCCCACCTCTCTGCAATCAACTCTAGCCCTGCCCCCGCCTGAAATAAAGGCCCATGCCGCCCCTGATAATAC
>CAZEYJ010000102.1:0-2054 GCA_964516795.1 uncultured bacterium | reverse complement strand
GTTCTTTTTTTATCATTGAAAGCAAGGATGAGCGCCTGCGTATGCTCTATATTGAGGTCGAAAGGAAGGATGGGGCTTCACTTGTGGACGAGATGAAGTGGATTCGCAGTCATTTGGGGGAGGAGTTGAAAACGGCTGTCGAGCAGTTGATGCGTCCGCTGTTTATGCCGCGCAATGAAGAAGAGGTGATGCGCAATATTATTACGTTGGCCCAGCAATTGCGCTACCCTCGCGATCTGCCTCAGGTAATCATCTCGTTTGATGAACAGACGGATACTGATCTTTCTTTTACAATTATTTTTTTGAGGGTGCTGCAGAAGGGAATGCCCTCGATTCAGGAGTTATTCCAACGTTCCAAAACGTTTCTTAAGTTTATTCCGGACCGCGTCAAGACTGTAGGGATGCTGCGTAAAAAGTATCCCAAAGAGGCGACTGTTTTCAGGGTCAGGTTGACGACATCTTCGTTCCTGCGGCAGGACCATTCTGTCGATCTGCTCAAGGCACGCCATGTCGTTACTTCTGAACTTCAAAGAATTGTCGGAGAGGTCAGGGACTATAACGGAGGGATGATTGCAAAGCAGCAAGAGCAATTTTTGGGTTTAAAATCCCTATTTCCCAATATGGAGCGCAGAGAGGAGATTCTGCTTGAAAACTTTTTTCATTCGGTTTTTCCAATTGAGCTTCGCAGCGTTATTTCCCCTCTTATTCTTAGAAACTTATTTTTAATGCTCTTGGGCTTAGTTGAAAAAAATAAAGAGGTCTCCCAGGAAAAAGATGTCCAGATCAAAGAAGAGGGAGAAGTGATCTACGCTTTGATCAGTTATCGTGAGATCAATTTAAAGGAAAAAATCGTAGAGGGCATAGCTCATCTGCATATTCCTTCTTCCCAGCTGGCCAGTCTGTCCCTTCAAGCTTTTGATGTCCGTTATATGGGATTTGTCCTCCAAAGCGAAGATAGGGCAAAAAGAGCGGCCTTTATTTCAGCTGTCAGAGTATAGTTTTGAACAATTTCTTGCATAAATTTCCCTAGATAGCCAGAATTTAGCGTATGCATAAGAAAAACTGGCCTATACAAGTAGAACCTTCAATATTATCTGGAAATTTTGGTCGTTTGGCCGACGAGGCTAAACGGATCGAAGATTCCGGAGCAGACGCGATCCATATCGATATTATGGACGGGCATTTTGTCCCGAACCTGACCCTTGGCCCTCGGGCTGTTGCGGCAATTAACAAAGAGACGGACCTGTTCCTCGATGTTCATGTCATGATCTACAATCCATTTGAGTTCATCGAACGCTTTGTTCAAGCGGGGGCTGATCGGATCACATTTCATTTGGAAGCAACTGAGAATGTAGAAGATACGCTGAATTATATCCGACGCTGCAATGTTCAGGCAGGATTAGCGTTTTGTCCGGAGACTTCTGAGTCCTTGATCCCTAAATACTTGGACAAATGTGATTTGATCCTATTAATGACGGTAAACCCCGGTTTTGGAGGACAGGCGTTTATGTCGGAGGTGTTGGAAAAAATCAAATTTACTCGCGACATCTGCACAAAACTCAACATTCGCCGCGGAGGGATTGTCCCTAAAGAAGGTGATAAAGAAGCGGCCCAGCTGCCCCCGTTTGATATTCAAGTCGACGGCGGGATCGATCCCCAAACGGGATTGCAGTGTGTAGAGGCGGGGGCCAATGTTCTTGTTGCGGGAACGTATTTGTTTAAGACTCCTTCAATGAAAGAAGGGGTTGCGATCCTGAAAAATCTCGAGCGGAAAGGGAACTCATGAAAAAGATAGTTGTCATTGGAGGGGGGACGGGTAATTTCTCTGTTTTGAGAGGATTAAAGGGGTATCGTGTTGATCTGAGCGCGATCGTTTCCATGGCCGATGACGGAGGGAGTACAGGGATTTTGCGCGATGAGCTCGGCGTTTTGCCGCCCGGCGACGTAAGGCAGTGCCTGGTCGCTTTATCTAATTCTTCAA
Organism: uncultured bacterium; assembly: GCA_964516795.1. Taxonomy (GTDB): domain Bacteria; phylum Chlamydiota; class Chlamydiia; order Chlamydiales; family Rhabdochlamydiaceae; genus Acherontichlamydia. The sequence goes on along the minus strand of CAZEYJ010000102.1, from coordinate 73 downwards.
ATATGATGCGCTCTTTAATGAACTATCGTTTTGAAAATGGAGGGTTGGAAGGGCATAGTTTCGGCAATCTTTT
>CAZEYJ010000101.1:0-8550 GCA_964516795.1 uncultured bacterium | reverse complement strand
TTTTGGCCGATTTTTGATTCTTTTTCAGGGGGTAATATACGTAATGTTGATATTACCCCCTGAAAAAGAATCAAAAATCGGCTCAAAAGAACCGAAAACTCGACAGAAACCAAATTCGCAGACAGTCTCTTAAAGTTCTATATTGCGCATACTTATTGGTGCGAAAATATACCGAAATGAACTCAAAAGCTGGTTTTTGGTATCATCGGCAGTCACTGAATTTGAGCTCGCCTGTTATCCAGTTCGAGCCCAAGGGCTCTTCACCTGCTGTGCACTGCGAAGGTTCGCTGGACCTTCTCGTGTCTTTGCAGCCAAGTTCGAGCTCAAGGGCTCTTCACCTGCTGTGCACTGCGAAGGTTCGCTGGACCTTCTCGTGTCTTCGCAGCCAAGTTCGAGCTCAAGGGCTCTTCACCTGCTGTGCACTGCGAAGGTTCGCTGGACCTTCTCGTTTCTTCGCAGCCCAGTTCGAGCCCAAGGGCTCTTCACCTGCTGTGCATTGCGAAGGTTCGCTTTAGTCTTCATTTTCTTGTTCAATCTCATGACCGAATCGCATAGCGAGAAAGTCATGAGACTGTATAAGCTTCTGCTAAGCGCTTAAATTCTCTTGTTCTTCATCGTCCAGTTGCGTATTGAACAACCCTTTAAACGGATCCAGATATTTTTGAAGACCGCCCTGCTGTTGGATAAGGTCTTGAAGCATGTTTTGGAGGTTTTGTTTTTCGAAGACTGATTTGAGCATTTGTCCCAGAACAGAGTTCATGATCTGATCCATTGGAAGCCCGCCTTGGCTGCTGACATTTGTCAGCTCGATCCTGTCGATCCTTTTGAGCCTTTGGATCTTTCCTCCTTCTTTCCGGTAGACTACATCCACATCGATGTTCGTTAAAATCAGGCTGCGGATCAGAACAGATCGGCCAGGCTCTGCGGCAGTTGATTGGCTAGATTTCTTTTTTTTGTCGTTGCTGCCTTGGCTGCTTGTCGATTTGAAATTTGACATGATCCGGGTCCAGTTTCCGTCTGTTCCTTTGGCTGAATCGAATTCAAGCCCTAAGTAGACATTGTCGACCTCGATTTGATCGATAATGATTTTTTGATCGAGGTAGTGGGTAAAAGGGGCTTGGATGTCGATCAATTTACAGGAGAACGCCTTGGAAAGGATCGCTCCGGGCGGATTGCCGATGGAGACCTTGTCGATAAGGATCTCTCCCCATTTTAAACGGATATCATCAATTTCCACAGAAACTTTGAGTTTTTTTGAAGCATGGTCTGCAAGGATGTCCGGCACGCGCGACCATGTAATAAAACCGATAATAACTGCAGCTAGAATAATAACAATTATAATGCCTGTTAATGTGGAAAATAATGTTTTCATATTACCTCTTCTTTTATTTACACCACATATTGAAAAATACTTTTTATATCAAGAGAAGAAAAAAGGCGCTCTGAATCCAGAGCGCCTTATTTAAAGACTGCCTGCTGATTCTAAACGTGTTTAGTAGTCAGCGCCAGCACCTGCCGGAGAAGCTTTTTCTTCAACTTCTTCAGAGATGATCGCTTCTGTTGTGAGCAGAAGAGCGGCAATTGAGGCTGCCAGTTCGATCGAAAGGCGAGTTACCTTGGTCGGATCGACGATACCCATTGTCAACATGTTGCCGAACACATCGTTCATGGCATCCCAGCCTTCCAATGCATCCATCGAAGCCACTTTCTGAACAATGATAGAGCCTTCTTTTCCGGCGTTCTCAGAAATTTGGCGCAGCGGATAGCTGATCGACTTTGCAATGATCTCGACGCCGACCTTTTGGTCGCCGGCAAGCGTTCCAGCCAGTTTTTCTAAAGAGGGGATGCAGCGGATCAGAGCAACGCCCCCGCCTGGGAGGATTCCTTCCTCGATCGCCGCTTTTGTTGCATGGACAGCATCGTCTACTCTGTCTTTTTTCTCTTTCATTTCGACTTCAGTTGCTGCACCGACGCGGATGATGCCGACGCCGCCAGCTAATTTAGCAAGGCGCTCTTGCAATTTTTCTCTGTCGTAGTCAGAAGTGGAGTCTTGGATTTGACGCTTGATCAGAGCAATTCTGTCAGCAATCGCCGCTTTATCGCCTGCGCCCTCAACTAGGGTAGTGTCTTCTTTGCCGACCACAACTTTTTTCACGCGGCCCAACATATCGATGGTCACGTTTTCCAGTTTGATCCCCAGCTCTTCGCTGATCAATTGACCGCCGGTCAGGATTGCAATATCTTCCAGCATGGCTTTGCGCCGATCGCCAAAGCCGGGGGCTTTGACGGCGCAGACCTTAAGCCCTGCTCTTAGGCGGTTGACGACCAGAGTCGCCAGCGCTTCACCTTCGACATCCTCAGCTAAAATAAGAAGAGGGCGACCTGTTTCGGCCACTGCTTGAAGGATAGGAAGGAAATCTTTGACCGACGCAATCTTTTTTTCGTAGATCAGGATGAACGCATCTTCAAAGACGCACTCTTGCGCTTCAGGGTTCGTCATGAAGTAAGAAGAGACGTATCCTCTATCGAAGCTCATGCCTTCGACGACATCTAAAGTCGTCTCGAAGCCTTTGCCCTCTTCGACTGTGATCGTGCCGTCTTTGCCAACTTTTTCCATTGCTTTGGCAATGATCTCGCCGATCTCGACATCACCGTTGGCAGAGATGGTCGCAACTTGGGCGATCTCTTTGCGGTCTTGGATCGGTTTGCTTAGCGTTTTGAGCTCAGAGGTTATCGTTTTAACAGCCTGCTCGATCCCTTTTTTGATCTCCATAGGGTTGGCTCCAGCAGCGACGTTGCGAAGGCCTTCGCTGTAGATCGCTTCAGCCAGAACAGTTGCTGTCGTTGTTCCGTCGCCCGCCTTGTCGGCAGTTTTATTGGCCACTTCCTTGACCATTTGGGCGCCCATGTTCTCGTGCTTGTCTTCAAGCTCGATCTCTTTTGCGACAGTCACGCCGTCTTTTGTAATTTGAGGCGCGCCGTAGGATTTGTCGATGACAACGTTGCGTCCTTTAGGACCTAACGTTACTTTTACAGCGGAGGCTAGGGTGCGCACGCCTTTCAAGATCTTTTGACGGGCATCTTCTCTAAACTTAATGTTTTTAGCTGCCATTGGGTCACTCCTTAAAAATGAACGTTAGTTAATAATTGCAATGATATCGTCAGCTCGCAGGATGATGAACTCTTCATCGTCCAACGTCACTTCTTGGCCGGAATATTTGTCCATCAAGATAAGGTCTCCCACATTAACGGGGATAGGGATCAACTTCCCGTCAGAAGCTGTCGAGCCGGACCCGATAGCAACGACTTTTGCCGTTTCTTGCTTTTTCTTTGCTGTATCGGGAAGAATAATTCCGCCTTTTAAAGTGTTTTCTTGTTCGAGACGTTGAACAAGAACGCGGTTTCCAAGAGGTTTAAGAGTCGTTTTTTTTGTTGTTTGCTGTGTCATGTCTATTCACTCCTTATCAAGTTAGAAGAAGTTAAGGGTATTCCCAAAAGAATCCCGAAAATTGACGAAATCTTATTTTGAGGAGGTCCTCTAATATCTAACTCGGATTTTAATGAAACATCCCATTTTTCGGCAACAAAATTTAGCACTCAATCGTTTCGACTGCTAAAAATGTAAAAATTTTTTTTAAAATGAAAAGGAGAGGGGGTGCAACCTTGACTTAATGCCTTTATATCGTTCATCATAAGTCAAATTTAAAATGGAGGACCTATGAGCGCTGTTCAGCATATTGACAATCAAGAGCAAACTCGGCCCCGCAGTGAAATTCCTGCTGAGGACCGATGGAACGTTGAAGCGCTTTATCCTTCTTGGGAAGCTTGGGAAGAAGAAATGAAGAAGTGGGGCAGGGAAGGGAAGGAACCTCATTGGCCTGAAATCGCCCCGTTCAGGAAAACATGGAGCCAAAGTCCCTTAAAATTGCGCGAGTTGATCGAATTGCTCCTGATGATCGACCGGGAATTGACAAAACTCTACGTCTATGCCCATCTCAGGCATGATGAGGACGTCGGCGATGATCTTGCCAAAGGAGCCCACGCAAGGATTTTAGTCCTCTTATACGCTTTTAGAGAGGAGACGGCATGGGTCGAGCCGGAAATGTTGCAGCTTCCTGAAGAGGAGCTCAAGCAAATGATCGAGGACCCCGTTTTAGCATCTTATCGCCTGCATTTAGAAAAGATCGTCCGCCAAAAGCCGCACACCCTTTCAGCGCAAGAAGAAGAATTGATGGCCGTTTGCGGCAATGCTTTGGAAGCCGCCCACAAAGCCTTTGGCGCTTTAAATAACGCCGACCTTAAATTCCAGCCTGTTACCGACAGCCAAGGCAGAGAGAGGGAACTGACACATGCCAAATACAACCTTTATCTGCGCGATAAAGACCGGAAAGTCAGAGAAGGGGCTTTTAAGAACTTGCACCGGGCATTTTTGGCTCACGAAAACACCCTTTGCGAGCTGATTAATGGACAGGTCCAGCGTCATCTGCTTGAAATCAGGGCCCGCAAATTCCCCTCATGCCTTGAGGCCGCCCTTTTTCCCCACCAGATCGACACCTCTGTATATACCGCGCTCATCCAAGCTGTCAGGGAACATTTGCCCAGCTTGCACCACTATGTGTCCGTCAGAAAAAAACTGATGCAACTTGATACGGTCCACCTCTACGACCTTTACGCTCCTATTGTTAGCGACGTCGAGATCGGGATGTCTTACTCGGAAGCCTGCGAACAGATCATCGAGTCGGTTGCTATTTTAGGCCCCGAATACCAAGAGAGCTTACGCAAAGGGTTGATCTCGGACAGATGGGTCGATCGTTATGAAAACCTCCGCAAACGCTCAGGGGCCTACTCGAGCGGCTGCTATGACAGCATGCCCTATATTTTGATGAATTACCACGGCGCTTATAATGACGTCATGACGCTGACCCACGAAGCGGGCCATAGTATGCACTCGCTCCTTTCTAGGACCCATCAACCCTATCAGTACTCCCAGTATTCGATCTTTGTAGCCGAAGTCGCCTCCACTTTTCACGAGGAGCTTCTTTTCAGGCATCTGCTTGCCCAGGTCAAAACAAAAGAAGAAAAAGCGTTCCTCATCAATCAGAAGATCGATGATATCCGCGCTACCTTGCTGCGTCAGACCATGTTCGCCGAGTTTGAGCTCCAGCTCCACCAGTGGGCAGAGCAAGGAGTTCCGTTTACCCCCACCCTTCTTAAAACCACCTACGCTAAGCTCAATCGGGAGTATTTTGGACCGGAGATGAGCCTCGATTCTGAAGTCGATATCGAATGGGCTCGCATCCCTCACTTCTATAACAACTTCTACGTTTATCAATATGCGACGGGGATCAGCGCAGCGCATGCCCTTGCAGAGCAAGTCTTGTCAGGAAAAGAGGGGGCCCGGGAGCGCTACCTGCAGTTTCTTTCCGCAGGGTGCAGCCTCTACCCGATCGATGTCTTGAATTTGGCAGGTGTCGATATGCGCACCTCAGAGCCGGTCGAAGCAGCGATGCGCCGCTTTAGAGCTTTAACCGATGAGCTAGAGGCTCTTTTGAAGTAGGCCCTTAGAGACTGTCGTTGAAATCAGTTTCTGTCGATTTTTCGGTTATTTTGAGTCGATTTTTGAATTTTTTTCGGGGGTTAATATCAACATTGCGTATATTACCCCGCGAAGAAGAGGCGAAAATCGGCCAAAATAATCCCGAAAATCGACGAAGCCTTAATTCAGAGACTGTCTCTTAAGGAAAATTAGGAGGCAGGTTCGGTTTAGAATCCAAATTCCTTTGGATGAAGCTGATGTCGTCCCGACTTTATTTCTTTTTTAACTCGTTCCCGCATTTCCGTATCTAGCCTAAGGCAAAGGCGCGATTGTGATTCGCCCTCTTGTTTGTCCATAGGAAGGGCGACTTCAAGGAGCGTTTTTTGGTAAGCCTGATGCAATATGCCTTCTTGATCCATAGCTGCTGCAACAGTAGCTTTGGCTCGTTTTCTTTCTATTATCTTTGCTATAGAATCCCAATTGTCCAAAATAATTTTTCTAGTTTCTGGATCTTTTAGTGCTGCTCTAACAGCTGCTTCACATAATGTTTTTCTCATTTCATAATAGTCTTTTAGGGGCATTGCATATTTCAAATAAGCAAAGATCCATTCGAGAGTGCAAGTGCCTCCTTCTTGCGGAGTTTGACCCCTAATTGGAAATCCCAATGCAATTTTTTGATCATAATGCAATCTCTCTGCTCCTTGAAGCGTGTCACAGTGGTGATAGCGGTTTTCAACAGAAATAGAGGGATCTATCAGTAGCTCAATGAGTTCTTTTGTAAATTGATCACGCGGAATTTTCCAGCTAGTTTGAAGGTCGTATTTGCCGCGAGTGGGAGTTCGATCGTGGAATTCTAGCCCATATCCGCTGTTAAATATTGAGCAAATCATATCGCCGTTAGTCGGATCTTGAAAGAAACGAACTCCCACCGCATGAATATCTTGTTTGTTTTGATTTGTAATTGAAGAGACAGATAGCAATTGGGACAGGTTCTTTTGCGTGACGTTCTCATAAATCTTTGTGACTTTATAATCTAGCTCCCTATGCTTTGAGATCGATGGTCCATCTAAATACTGGCTCGTATCTGTTGGGCTTATCTCTTTCTTCGCTGCTTGCCTCAACTCTTTAATGATAAGTTGATGTTGGGCGATGTGCTGTCCTTTGACTTTAATGAAATTCGCAATGGTCCGTAAAAAAGTTTTTGATCTTGGAGCACCAGCTTTTAAAGAAAATAGAAGCTGCAGAAATAAGGGATTTGCCAATTCCTGTTCCATATTTTTTTGAGCTTCTTCTTGCGATAATAAATCGAGGGCATAACTACAGGTTGCATCAAGGCCTTTATTGAACAGATCGAGAGCTTGGTCACATGTTGCATCAAAGCAACCACGCCTCGCAGCGATCATCCCTGTCCCAAGGACTGTAACACCTAATGCTTCAGGCCAAAAGGAAGTTTTTGCAGGCGAAAGAGAATTTGTTGTAGGTGAAGAAGCAGTGGTCAAAAGCCAAAGGCTGTATAATAAAATGATGGCTATAGCTGTGATCTTTAATATCGTGTTGAGTTGAGGGTTCAGTTGGATCGTCCGGCCATTCCAAAAACCAGTTTTAGGCGGGCCGCCCGGAAGAGGACCGGTTTTGAGTTTGTCGGGTTGCTTGATTGAAGCTGTAGACATTAATTGCTCTTAATATTGATCTTTATTTAATTTGATTATACATGAATTCAATTTAAAATTACATAGTTTTTCTGCCTTCTTTATTCTGTTTAATTTGCTTTTTAATGTGTTGGTTTTTAGCTAGTTACTTCACAACCCATTTTCAGGTCCGTCAAAGGCTTTTGGGGCAGGGGGTAGGGAGATGGCAACAAGGGAGGTTTCTAAAGGTTCCTTAAAGATAAAACTTGTTTTTTGTAAAAAAATATTGCCGTAAAAATGCTGGTCGCAGTATCTCCTTTTGATGGATTTAAAAAGATCGAATTTTGAGATCCTGCAGAGACTGCGCTCTTTTGCAGGATCTTTCATCTACTTAAGGAAATATGGAAAACACATACCGAGACTCATTTACTGTAGTCAATGAAAAGGGATTGCATACTCGGCCTTCGACAGAGCTTGTGAAATGTGCGGCTTCATTCAAGGCGCAAATTGTTCTGATGTATCAGAATTATAGTGTGAATGCGAAATCCCTCTTAGGGATCCTGATGCTTGCAGCGGCAAGAGGGGCCAAAATTAAAATAGAGGCTGTAGGAGAGGACGCAGAGCAGGCGGTCAAATCGATTTTGGATTTGGCCCGGAACAAATTCAATATCAATTATTGATCTCTATTCTTCAACGGCGACTGTTTTGTCCAGGATCTCTTTTCTGCAGAAGATAGGGATGTTGTTCATCAATGCCAAAGTGATGCAGTCGCTGGGGCGCGCATCGATTTCCAGGACTGTTGTCAAATCATCTGAGGACTGTTCGAGATAAAGCCGTGCAAAATAGATTGTGTCCTCGACATCTGTAATCACAACTTGAAGCGGCTTGATATTCAAGTTTTGCAAAATAGCGCGCAATAGGTCGTGTGTATAGGGCCTCGGTTTTTGCGGCGTTGTTAAAAACGTTTGGATGGTTTTTCCCACTTGCGGGTCGGTATAGATCGCAAACCGCTTCTGGTTCGTCCCTAGGATGATGACAGTGTAGGAACGGGACTGCATGATTTTGTTGAATGTGATTGGAACGAGCTCAGAAGCCATGTTGTCTCCCTAAATTGAGCATGGTTCGGAACCGGGTAACACATTGGCGATCATGCCCTCATTTGTCTATATCTAGGATCGGATGACAATTTGTCCATCAAAAAAGCCGATGATGACTTTGCCGGCCAGATGGAAGAAAAATCCCGTATCGACGACGCCGGGAATGTGGACGAGGGCCTCATGGTCCTCTTCAGGGTGATTGCGAGGCTCGTGAAAATGGATATCGATGATGGGATTTCCGTTATCGGAAACAAAAAGAGAGTTGTCCGCACGCCTGCGGAATTCCCCC
>CAZEYJ010000100.1:0-7590 GCA_964516795.1 uncultured bacterium | reverse complement strand
GCCTATTTCGATGGAGCCTTTCGCACGCTGTTAGTCAAACAGGGACGGACGCCTCAAGATAGGAAGCGTTTGGAAACACTGTTTAATTTTTCCCCTTTTGATTTTGAAGCAAAATTGGAAACCGCGCGGAAAAAGACCCAGTTCGAAACGATTAAAACCACGCTGTCTCGAGCGGGGCATCTAGAGAAGATCAATGAGTGCGCTTTGGACGTGCTGAGCGATATGCGCCATCTTCGCACAGAAGAGGCGTTTTTACGGGCGCAAACAATTAAAGAGCTTCGAGCGATGAAAGGATGGCAGCAATGGCGTTTAGGACAGGAGGTCAAAAAACTGTTTCCCAACGCAGCCGCAAGCCAGCCGACGATCTGCCGGATAGAAAGAAGGCAAAAGCTCGTTACGCCGCAAATTGCGGAAGAATTTAGCCGCACCTTCCAGGTCGATTCAGGGCTGTTCATGCCCCACTTTTTTTACGACTAAGAAGCTTTGCCAAACCAGCTCTTTAAAAGTTGAAATTTCAAGAAAAAATTAACGGGGTATTGGGGCCTGTCAGCCTTAATATTTCGTTAATTTTTTTTGAATTTGATGTTCTGGTTGCTTTGTAAAAACAAAGTTTAATTAAATAAATTTATCTGATTTTTTAGCTGATCACGTGCAGTTGTTTTTAATAGAAATCAATTTAATTGATTTATTAAATTGATAAAAGCGTCATTTTTAATTATTATAAATGGCGATTAAATTAATTAAATTTAGATTTATTGAATTTATAATAAAATGGGGTTTTTAATATGGCGGGTTTAATTGGATCATTTAATCCTCACTCGGACTCGGCGGCCGTCGAGCTTTTCGGAAAGGCAGAAGGAAAAGAAGAAGAGGTTTTGATCAGCGTAAATGAGGGGGAGCAAGGCGAAGACTATATCAGGATGCTTCCGTCTGATGCGTTGATCTTGATTTTTGAGTTGGCAACAAATCATTTTAGTGATTTAGAAGCGATCTTTGACATTGCAAAAGTTGCGCCAGACTGGCGGGGTATATTAGAAAAATATTACGTCAATAGAAAATGGGAGAAGCTAGAAACAGAACATCCCCTCCTTAAGCATTTAATTCAACGCGCTGTTTTGATCGAAGATGGATTGATTAGCGCTAGAAATCGAGCTTTTTTTTCTAAAATTATCACTGCTCATTTTGCGAATGGGGCTGTCTTGAATGGGTCAACGTCAGAGCAAGGCTGTCATGAGCTCAGCCGCCCCTCGGCTTTTAGGCGTTTTTTTTATCTCACTCAAGAGTTAAGGCATAATGGAGCTTCTATTCCCCTAGCGCAACCTATTATCGGATTTGAGCCTTTGCCTTACGAGACAATGCAACAGAGTCTTGATGTTGGTCTCAAAGCCATCTGGGCAAGAATGATACAGGAACAGAACTCGCATGGCTTCTTGTTGAAGAATGCTACAAGGGGGGATGATGGACAGATCGTCGGATACCAGGAACCGCCAATCCCAGAAGATGATGTTGAGGCTGGTGATGCACAGGCCATTCGGCGATGGATGAGCGATCCTGTCAATGCAACGCGTCTCGATCCTTTCACTCAATTAACTCTCGCTCGCTCGAAATTGACAATGATCCCTTCTGAAATTGGCAAGCTTTCTCTATTAGAAAGGCTTGATCTTTTTAATAATCAGTTAGCAATCTTTCCTCTTCCTGTTGTCCGTCTTTCCTTGCTAAACACACTTGATATGCATGATAATCAGCTTGAAATCCTTCCTCCTGAAATTTGTGAGCTCTCTCAGCTGAAAGTCCTTAGACTAGCGAATAACAAACTTCGAACTCTTCCCCCCGAAATTGGAAAACTTTCTCAGCTTAAATCGCTTGACCTTTGGAGCAATGAGCTGACTACGTTGCCCTCAGAAATTAACGAGCTCCAATTCTTCGGGCTAACTCTTAATTTTAATCCTCTCTTATTTGTTTTGAATGAAAGATTTGAAGAACTTAGGCATCAAATTGGGGGGAAAGGCTATTTGACGCCTTGGTCTGCAAAAAGGAGATTTTCTGCTTGTTTAACCTACGCATGCCGTACGCCTCTTGCCAGCTTCTGTCAAAAGATCCATTATGGGGAGCCAGTTGAAGTCCTTAGAGAGGCATTTAAAGAGCTTTCTTTTGAAACAAAACAGGCTATTTGTCAACAATGGGAAACCGTTCGATCTGAAGATAGCTCTTTTTCTTCAAGTCCCTCTTCTATAGAAGAGATAGATCTTTGGGAGAATCGAGGAGACTTGGCTCGAGCCGTTATCAAAGCTCTCCAAGTTAAGTGGCAATCGCTCTCGAAGCAAGAGCATAATGGTGCCTATGCGCTAGTTCAGAAGTGGGCGCAAGAGACTGAGAGCGAGGATCTCCAGCAAGGGAAAGATCCGGCTAAAGAGAATATCCTCAGGTTGATCGATGCCATGGAATTAACGGCACAAAATGAGCTGTTTTAATTTGCATTTCTGCCGGGCTCTCTGTTAAAGTCTATCCTAAACTCGATTTTGTCAGTTTTTAGGACCGCTTGCCTCGCCCATTGCCCCTCTGATGTTCGGCCAACGCTCGCACGTCAGAGGGGCAATATCTTCAGGCCTTCGATTTTAAAAAGTGAGATAGTCGAGCTAAATCCAATTGAGGGGAAGTTGTCAAAGTCTGATTGACACGCAGTTTGAGCTTTGCAACACCCTTTTTAGACTGTCAGGAGAATAGGATATGGACGCAGAGTTAAAGAAGCAGCTTGGAAAAATTGCAAATACAGTTCGCGAGCTTTCGATGGAGGCTGTGCAGAAGGCCAATTCAGGGCATCCCGGCCTTCCGATGGGATGTGCTGAGTTCGGGGCCTATCTTTATGGGGTCCTTCTTCGCCATAACCCTAAAAATCCCAAATGGCTCAACCGCGACCGCTTCGTCTTGTCTGCCGGGCACGGATCGATGTTCCTTTATTCCCTTCTCCATTTGTCAGGATTTGAGCTGTCGATGGACGAGATCAAGCAGTTCAGGCAGAGGCATTCGAAGACGCCGGGACACCCTGAATACCATATCACAGCGGGGGTTGAGGCGACGACAGGCCCTCTAGGACAAGGGGTGGGCAATGCGGTGGGCCAGGCCCTTGGCCTTAAAATCCTCGGCGCAAAATTCAACAGCGAAGGATTTCCCCTCTTTACAAGCAAAGTCTACTGCCTTGCGGGAGACGGCTGTTTGATGGAAGGGGTTTCTGCCGAAGCTTCCTCTCTGGCAGGGCATCTGGGATTGAACAACCTCGTTTTGATCTATGATGCCAACCAAGTGACCCTCGATGGTTTTTTAGCAGAATCTGATTCCGAGGACACCAAAATGCGCTACAAGGCGTACGGGTGGGATGTTTATGAGATCGACGGGTATGATTTTGATGCGATGGAGAAAGTCTTTTCTTCGCTTTGCGATGAGCAGACCAAGCCTGCTTTGGTCTACATGCGCACGGTGATTGGAAAGGGATCTCCCAATAAGGCGGGAACGCATAAGGTCCACGGCTCTCCACTGGGGCAAGAAGAGGTCGAAGCGACGAAAAAGGCGCTCGGGCTTCCCGAAGAGGAGTTTTATGTCCCCCAGGCCGTTTATACCTATTTCGAGCAAAAGCTGGCGAAAGACGCGGCGCTCGAGACGAAGTGGAAAGAGATGTTCCGCAGATGGTCTGAGCTAAAACCGGACCTCTATAAAGTCTTTATGCAGATGGTCGAAAAGAAGCTGCCCGACGATTTGGAAGAGCAGCTGCGCAAAATCGAGATGAAAAATCCTCTTGCGACAAGGACTTCCTCTCAAAATGTTCTCAATGTTCTAGGAGACCTGCTTCCGCAACTGATCGGAGGATCGGCCGACCTTTCCTCTTCCGACATGACGATGATGAAAAAGTTCCCGATCATAGCAAGAGGGCAGTTTGCGGGCCGCAACATTAAATATGGGATCCGGGAGTTCGGGATGGCGACGGCGGCTGCGGGCCTTGCACAGACCGATATGATCGTCCCGTATATCGGAACATTTTTGACGTTTTCCGATTACATGCGCAATGCCATTCGCTTGGCGGCCCTGTCCAAGGTGCAGGTGATCTATCAGTTCACCCACGATTCGATCTTTTTAGGGGAAGACGGTCCTACGCACCAACCCGTCGAGCATCTGGCGGCGTTAAGGGCCATGCCTAATCTCCATGTGATCCGCCCTGCCGATAATGCTGAGGTGAAAATGGCCTGGCTTGCAGCATTGCGTTATCGAGGCCCAACGGCCATTGTCCTTTCTCGCCAAGCCCTTCCGGAGATCCCAGGATGCAACATCCCATATGAAAAGGGGATGGGAAGAGGGGCTTATATTGTAAAAAAAGAAGAATCAAAGCCTGATGTCACCTTGATCGCGACGGGATCTGAGGTTTCTCTAGCCATCGATGTAGCAATTGCCCTCGAGAAGCTGGGCAAAGCGGTCCGAGTGATTTCGATGCCTTGCTGGGAGCTTTTTGAAGAGCAATCAGATGAGTACAAATTCAACGTTCTAGGCGAGCATGTCGGCCAGCGCGTCAGCATTGAAGCGGGAGTGAGCTTTGGATGGTCGAAGTGGATCGGTTCCGATGGGATTTCCATCTCGATCGAGACGTTTGGCGAGTCCGCACCTCAGAGCGATCTTGCGGCGGATTTTGGATTTACTGTCGATTCGATCTTGCATAGGCTTCTTGTATGAATGACCGATTTTTAAAGGCATTATCTTGCGCTAACAAGGGGCAAGCTCCTGTTTGGCTGATGCGCCAAGCGGGGCGTTACATGCCTCAGTATCTTGCTTTGCGCGAGAAGCATTCGCTTTGGGAGCTGTTCCATTCTCCTGGCCTCGCTGCAGAGGTGACCCGGCTTCCAATGACACTGCTTGGAGTAGATGCGGCGATCCTGTTTTCCGATATTCTTGTGATCGCAGAGGGATTGGGCCTTGAGATCCGTTTTCCCGATTCTGGAGGGCCTCGCATTGAGCCTCCTGTCAGGACAGCAGCACAGGTGGATGCGCTGTGCCAGCTCAATATCGAAGAGAAGCTTTCTTACGTCATGCAGACGATCCACCAGTTAAAACCGGGCTTAAACGTTCCTCTGATCGGATTTTGCGGAGGGCCTTTTACGGTTGCCAGTTATTGCGTCGATTCGGGAAGCCGCCAAGAGTTTGTTTTGACCAAGCAGTGGATGAGAGAAGACCCTTTGAGCTTTCACCGCCTGCTTCAGAAAATCACGACGGCGACCATTGCCTATCTAAAAGCGCAGGTCAATGCCGGGGTCGACGCAATCCAGATCTTTGACTCTTGGCTGAGTGTTTTAGACGAAGGGGAGCGCCATCAGTTTGCCTATCCTTACTTGAAACAGATTTTAGAAGCCTTTTCTCTTTCGAACATCCCGATCATTCTCTTTTGCCGCCATTCGAGCCTTTTTCCCCATGAGCTGGCGGCGTTAAAACCTGCGTGCATCAGTTTTGATTGGCTGCGTCCCATCGGGGCTTTGCGCGCTGATGTGCCAAAGAACATCGCCGTTCAAGGGAATTTGGAGCCGGAGATCCTTAAATTGTCTAAGCAAGAGATTACTCTTGCCACGCACACCCTGCTCGAGCAGATGAGGGGGGAGCAAGGGTATATCGTCAACCTAGGACATGGGGTGACCCCCGACATCCCCTTGGACCACGTCCGCCATTTCGTCGATACCGTCAAAGCAGCTTTTTGATTATGCCAAAATAATCCAAAAACTCGACGAAACCTGATTCCAACTGCGCGCTCTAAGTCTTTGATCTTTAGTTGGTTGTCTATATTTATCTAATCTTAATAATAAGTGGATATAATATAGGGATGAGGTGTCCTTTGCCTGCAGGGGATGCCTAGAAAATTAACCAGAGATCCAATATGGCGTCGGACATGGCAATAACAAGTTCTTCATGGTCTAGAGCCTCGAATAGCAGCGAGAGCTTACCGCGCAATCTGAGCTCAAGCATGCTTCGAGGTCGCAGCGTCGCGCCTATTTCAAATAAGTCTTCTTCAACTGTGATCAAGAGCGAATATGTGGTCCTTGGCATTCTGATTGCTTTGGGAGCAGCTTGTGTTCTTGGAGGCTTTACGCCGATAGGCTGGGTGTTTGCGATTGCAACTGTTGCTGTATTGGTTCATTTCGTTCCTGTTGGGGTGGCAACGACAAAAGCGGTTGATGAGGTTTCTAAGAAGAGCAAGAGACCAAATAGTCAGTTTAAGCAGACTTCTCAAGCGAATTTCTCTTTAAAGAAAGCGCCGCCGAAACAGAAAACAGCTGAACGTTCTAGCCAGCCGAAATGGAAGTCTGTTAAGCCGCAAAAAATAACAATCAAATTAGAAACAGAACAAGCTCAAGCGTTGAACGACACATATCAGAAAAAACATTCTGGATGGACGTTGAAAGAGATTAAGCTGGAACCTTCTTCTGGCGATATGGGAGGCCATGGAGGAAATTTAAAAGGGAATGCAATAGCGACATCAGACACAGGTGAAACGAAAACGGTTTACTTTTTCCTCAAACCGATGCCAAAAGATCCAGGAAAGCAAGTTGAATTTAGAAATAATCAGTACATTAATGAGTTTTGTCCAGATTTAAGCAAATACATCGCCGGCGGTTATAGCGACTTGATTACTATCAACGACACCTCTTATTTTGTGATGGATGATGCTACCGAGGGAGGTAAAAAAGAGATCCTTGGTGATTTTAAGCTGGCAGGACAAGTTTCAGGAATTAATCCGATTTGTAGTTTAAATGAGGTCAAAGGGACGGATCGAGAGAAAGGGCTTTTCAACTTTATGCAGATGTGGCTTGGAGTTAAGACGGCCCCTGATTATCTGGCGCATGTTGGCGGGCCTGCAGTGCTCCGTATTTTCGGCTATCACAGATCTAAAGCTCATTTGGAAGAGGCGCTTAATGGGGCAAGTGTTGAGCAGTATGTTAAACTCAACACGGATCTCGCATGCATGCACGACGCATTGATGCGTAGTAAGATTGCCCTAATTGGAGGTAGCGTCATCCTTCTCAAGGACAAAAATGGGAATTTTGAGGTTAAATTGATTGACTTTGCGCATATTCATGTTGATCCGGTTATTCATGTTGATCCGGTTGATGGACCTGCTGCTCAGGTTTACAAAGGAAACCGAGATAGACAAGGGTTTATTAAGCGGCAGAAGTCCAATGCCATTGCAATGAGAGCTTTTCGACGCGATATCAGCAACTTAGCCAGGGGATCTTAGAATTTAAGAACTTTTCATTCGGTTTTCTTGGTTACGATTGAAGTGGAAAGGCTCTATGGCAGTTTCTAAGGTTCTTCGTCTACCATTTAGCTAATGGAGGCATCGAGCATAAGATCGCCTCAGGGTTTCCTCCTGAAAGAAAGCCGAATTTTGTTCCTCTATCGTAGAGGAGGTTGAATTCGACGTAATGGGCCCTCAGCTCAAGCTGTTTCTCTTTTTCTTCAGCTGTATAAGGCTGGTTGACTCGTCTCCGGTAGATCGGCATGACGGTCTCTAAGAAGGTGTTCCCTACATTTTTCCAAAGGGCTAGGTCTTGTTCGGGACGG
>CAZEYJ010000099.1:0-2380 GCA_964516795.1 uncultured bacterium | reverse complement strand
ACACTTCCGCGTGTCGATACGCCTTAATGATATAAAAAAATATAAAAAAGGGATAAAACAAATTTAACGTTTTACAGAAATTTTACGCAAGCTCTATCCCTAATAATTTACATCAAGCATCTTGAAAATGGCATCGCGCTCGTCTTCTTGAATATCAAAAAACTCACACAAAAATACACCGAAACAACTTGAAGAATCTGGAATTAAGATAGAAGGCTCTTCAGTATTTCGACCTCATCCGAAAGAACAGTGTTCATAGAAACGACCCGAAGACCAGATCAAAATATTGAAGGAAAACTGAGAGTCTGTCGTTGAAACTCGATTCTTAAAACTGCAACCCTTTAAAAAAGTGAAAAATACCAAGGAGTCATCCTGAATTATAGTCGGACCTTAAATTCAGCAATTGTCCGACGCCGGCAAATTCACTCTTTTAACCCGCTTTACGTCTCGGGCAAGATAGGAAATAAGTTAGGTTTTTAACAAGGGCGCAGTATATACCGAAACAAACTCAAAAGTCGGTTTTTGACCGCGTCGGACAGTCACTGAATTTTAGTCCGCTTGCATCGCTCAACTTATTCAAGTTGAGCTGCTTCAGCGCCGGCTTCGCCTGACTTAAATTCAGGACGCCTCCTTGTCAAACTCCCAACTTTTCAGGTTGTTTCGGTATAAAACCTCTTGTTTTTTGAAGAAATCGCGGTAAGATAAAGAAATGAAACATATTGATACCTCACACTTGACCTTCATCGCCATCCAGGCTGCCCTTTCCTCAGGGGATCTCTTGCGCAAGGGATTTGGCACATCATTTCAAATCGAGTCCAAACCGGGAAAGCAAAACCTTGTCACCGAATATGACAAAGCTTCTGAAAAACGCATCCTTTCCTTGATCGGCAAAGAATTCCCGGATCATAGCTTCTTGGCCGAGGAGAGTGGAAGATCGCCTTCTTCCAAAGATTCAGTCCTATGGGTAGTCGATCCATTAGATGGAACGGTCAATTTCGCCCATCACATCCCGATCTTTACGATCTCGATTGCAGCAACGGTTCATAACGAGGTCGTTTCCGCAGTGATCTATCAGCCGATCTCTCAAGAACTCTTCGTCGCTGAAAAAGGCAAAGGGGCCTATCTCAATGGAAATCGGATCAACGTCACAAAAGCAACATCAATGGATCACGCGATGATGGCAACAGGATTTCCTTACAACGTCGATCAAAATCCCCTCCATTGCATCGATCGGTTCGCCCATATGACCCAGCTTGGCGTTCCCATCCGCAGGCTCGGCTCTGCCGCTCTAGACCTCGCCTATGTCGCAGCAGGCCGTTTCGACGCCTACTGGGAAGTGAGCTTGCATCCATGGGACATGGCAGCAGGAAAACTTCTCGTCGAAGAAGCGGGAGGAAAAGTCTCCCACTGGGATGGACAGGCCCACTCCATTTTTAACAATGAAAGCATCCTCGCAACAAACGGACTGCTGCACGCTTCCATGATCACCCATCTTAACCAATCTCAATACTGGAAACCTAGTGGTCCTTGACAAAAGTTTTTGCAGTTATTTTTGCGTCAAAGCCCCGCGGTTGGACGATCGTAAATATATACCGAACGTGTCTCAAAAATTGGATTTTCGGCTGCGCCAAAGCCTTGGGGTTGAAATTTTCTCGAAGGGAGCTGTATTAATGCAATACAGCTCCCTTCGAAAAAATTTCAACCGCAGGAGCTTTCGCGTTAAAAATTACACCAA
Source organism: uncultured bacterium (assembly GCA_964516795.1). Taxonomy (GTDB): domain Bacteria; phylum Chlamydiota; class Chlamydiia; order Chlamydiales; family Rhabdochlamydiaceae; genus Acherontichlamydia. The sequence continues at coordinate 645 of CAZEYJ010000099.1, read as the reverse complement.
AAACTTTTGTTAAGGACGACTAGCCCATGATCATCGACGGAGCTGCCATAGCCAAGCACATCGAAACACAAATTCATACAGCGATCGGCAGCCTGCGCTACCGCCCTCCCGGACTCGCCTTTATCCTCGTCGGAGAAAATCCCGCTTCACGCAGCTATATCCGGATGAAAAAGAAAAAGTGCGCAGAAGTCGGGATCGCCTCCTTTGACAGAGAATTTCCCGCTTCGACCACACAAGAAGATCTGCTCAAAGAGATCCAAAAGCTCAATCATAACCCCGATGTCGACGGAATCCTCGTCCAGCTCCCTTTGCCCGAACACCTCAACCCTATTTCCGTTATGACAGCCATCGACCCGGCTAAAGATGTCGATGGGTTTCATCCGATCAACGTTGGAAAAATGCTCCTGGGAGACCATAGCGGATTCCTCCCCTGCACGCCTCTTGGGATCCACATCCTCCTCACCCGCTCCCAAATCCCCCTTCTCGGCAAACACGTCGTGATCGTCGGTCGAAGCAACATCGTTGGAAAACCTCTTGCGGCGATCCTCATGCAGAAAGAGCCCCATTGCAATGCGACGGTGACCGTTGCCCATAGTTTAACGGAACATTTAGACGAGATCTGCCGCAGCGCCGACATCCTCGTCG
>CAZEYJ010000098.1:0-3386 GCA_964516795.1 uncultured bacterium | reverse complement strand
TTTTTAATAAAAAAGTGGATTCTTATCCGCTCTGCATTATACTAGACGGGCTTGCTATTTGGGAAGACATGGGAAACTTAAAAAATATTTGCTATATCCATTTCAATACAATAGATTCCACCAATAATTGGGCAAAAAGCAATGCTCACACCCTAGATCCCAATAAAATCACCTGCATTACAACCCAGGAGCAGACTGCAGGACGCGGCCGGTGGTTTAGAAAATGGGTATCGCCCAAAGGGGAGAATATCTATGCATCGATCTATTTTTGCGTTCCCCGCAACTGCCCTTACCTACCTAATTTAGGCCAACTTCTTTCCCTCTCCTGCGCCAAAATCCTAAAAAAGAAGGGATTCTCTCCTCAAATTAAATGGCCTAACGACATCCTTCTCGCCGGCCAAAAAGTTGCCGGGATCCTCACAGAAGCCGTTACATTTGAAGATCGGGTCGGAGTGATCCTTGGCATCGGCCTTAATGTCAATATGTCCCAAGAAATCCTCAAAAGCATCGACAGGCCCGCCACTTCGTTGGCACAGCTCAGCGGCCATACCTGGGTCGTCGAACAAATCCTCGAAGCCCTTCTTAAGCAATTTCTCAAGGATTTGGATTTATTGCAAAGCAAAGGATTTTCCGCCTTTGTTTCGGCATATGAAGAACTCCTCGCCTACAAGGGGCAAATGATCACTTGCCACAACGGGCTGCAGCCGATCAAAGGGATCTGCCATTCAATAACCCCCGACGGACAGCTCAATCTTCAGCTCCCCGATGGACAATGCGTCCGCATCTCTGCCGGCGAGATCATTTAGAGACTGTCTCTTAGCCGCAAAAGCAGATTCTCAGATTGTTTCCATATCGACAGAAACGCAATTCACAGGCAAAATCTTAAGGGAATTTAAGGAAAAACCATGTCCCTATCTCCCATCATCCAAACTCCTCAACTCAACCAACCCGCCACACCAGCAAATCCCCCTCCTCCCCCAGCTGCTCCAATAGGAATTGCCCAGGCAAACTCAACAATCGATTCCTCAAATTCCGATACCCCGATTCAAGGGCCAAGCAACTCCCTATGCGGATTCTTTTTCAACCTAGCTGAGAAAATAAAAAGAGCGTTCTCAAGCGCAATCGGATGGATCACAAGCTGGTGTTGTAAGAAAAAAGAAAGCGAACAACACATCACCATCTCACAGCCTTCCTCTACCCCTCAACCACCTTCTGAACCGTCACAGCCGCACCAACCTCCCGTCAATCCTCCGCAAACTCTTGAAGACTTGACGCCTTCTCTACCGCCCCTCAATCTTCCACCGACACTTGAAAACTTAGCGCCATCCCAACCTCCAATCAATCCTCCACAAACTCTTGAAGACTCGACGCCTTCTCTACCGCCCCTCAATCTTCCACCAACCCGTGAAGACTTAACGCCATCCCAACCTCCAATCAATCCTCCACAAACTCTTGAAGACTTGACGCCATCTCTACCGCTCTTTGATCTTCCACCAACCCTTGAAGACTTAACGCCTCCCCAACCTCCACAAATTCTTGAAGACTCGACGCCATCTCTACCGACTCTCGATCTTCCAATAACTATTGAAGTTCCGCAACCGTCCCAATCTCCAATCGATCTTCCTCTAGGGGCCTCAGAAGAAAACCTAGAACCAAACTTTGATATTGGGCTTTCAATAGTAGATGCACCTTCTGTTTTAGAATTCTCTTCTGCGAGCGAAGCGGAGGGAGAATTCAATGCCTCTCTTGAAAAAATATGGCCTAAGATCTTTCAAGCCATTCCACATGAAATGCAACCACAGATCGACCTCAATGAAGATCAAGCCATTCGAGATTGGTTAAACGATCCGGCAAATGAAGCGGCCATTCTGTCGGTCACTCAGTTAGACCTGCAGCATCTTCAACTTACCGATCTTCCCCCTGAAATCGGCAAATTCTCCCAGCTTAAAGAACTGGATCTCAGCGACAACTTCTTACTGGAAATTCCCGAAATCATTGGAAGCTTAAGCCAACTCACACACCTGACACTGAACAGTAACCTGCTTTCCGGCATCTCTGAACAGATCGAAAATCTCACACAGCTGCAATGGTTGAGTCTTCATGATAATAGCCTCTCCAACATCCCGGACAGCATCGAGAATCTGACCCAATTAAAAGGCCTCTGCCTCAGCCGGAATCAGCTGTCTACGATTCCTGATGCGGTCGGGAACCTCTCGCAGCTTGAATTTCTCGACCTAACGGGCAATCAGCTTTTAGAAGTCCCTAATGATATCGAAAAGCTCTCTCAGCTGAAAAAACTTCGCCTCGGCGAAAATTGCATTCAGGCGCTTCCCTATACCATTGGAAATTTGACCCAGCTCAGAAGCCTTGATCTTAATGATAATACGCTTTCAAGCATCCCCTATACCATCGGCAATTTCACTCAGCTAACCCATCTCAACCTCAATAATAATCTCCTCTCAAATATTCCTGATACCATCGGTAATTTGAGACAATTAAGAACGCTGCATCTCAACAATAATCAGCTCCTAACCCTGCCAGATACGATCGGCGAGCTCGTTGAATTAACGCATCTTGACCTCAGCCAAAACCTCCTTTCCAGCCTTCCCGCTTCCATTGCCAATCTTACCGAAATCACGGATGGCAGCCTGCTTGGCAACCCATTATTCTTCATCTTAAATCCAGACCTCTCTTATCCAGACAATAGCGCCTGGATATACACACTCAAAAACAGTTATTGGGCCTGCTCCAACTATCAATGTCAATCCTCTTTTGCAACCCTTTGCCAAGCGATCCTTCTCAATGGAGACATGGCAACAATCCAAGACCTAGTTAAACCACTGCCTGGCGAAATAGAACACTTAATCAGAGAAGAATTGGATAGAATTCCCTCTGCATCAAGCGCTTCTTCCGAAGATTTGGAAGAGGCTTTCCTCTTTGATCGGGCTTACCTTGCTCAAGCTCTTATCGCACTAGCCAGAAATACACTGATCAGCCTTCCCGAAGATCAGCGACTTGCCGTAGGAATCTTATACCATATCAATCTGAAAAACCAAGCATCCAGTCCAGAGCCTCTTCTTGATTTTAAAGAAAAAGAGCCTGTTCACAATACCATCTGTTTGATCGATGCTCTGGCCTTAGTAAAAAGCTATTCTACCGAAACAACCTGAAGGATCGGGAATTCGACGAAACCCAAGTTTGTAGACAGGCACTAGGTGTTTAGTCCCAGAGTGTGATGGAGTGGGTTAATTCTAAATCTTTTTGGCTCTTTTTGCCAGCTTTTGATGATATACTCATACGGCGTCAGGCCCTTTAGAGCTTTTAACCTTTTCGCAAAGTTGTAGGCATTTAAGAAGTTATATAAGTGCTCTTTCAGCTGATGATGA
>CAZEYJ010000097.1:0-4562 GCA_964516795.1 uncultured bacterium | reverse complement strand
GATGCGACGCCGACCCAGTCCTACATGAAATATCTTTACAGGTATCCCCATTCTGCTTTCCCCTACGATCAGCTCGTCCAAGAAAATCAGAAGAGGACAGCCCTTGACCGGGAGTTTGAGCTGGTCGATACCGGCATTTTTAAAGACAACCGGTATTTTGATGTAGTGATCGAGTATGCCAAATCTTCTCCGGAAGATACGTGCATACGGATTGAAGTATTTAATAGAGGCCCTGAAGCGGCTTCTATCCATCTCATTCCTCAGCTGTGGTTCCGCAACCGATGGAGCTGGAACCATTACAACGGAAACCTTCCTGTCATCGAAGAGGAATGCAGCCAGGGAAATGATCTTTGCGTGCGCGCCGATCCGAGGCAGCTTCCCACCCCTGATTGGTTGACATTCCAGTATGCCATTCCTCCGATGTATCTGTATGCAGAGGCTGGAGCGAAAGCATTATTTACCAACAACGAGACAAATTTTGAGCGCTGGGAGAAGGAAGGGATCAGGATCTCTCCTGCCTATACCAAAGATGCCTTCCACCGGTACATCATCAATCAAGAAGAGTGCACTAATCCTTCGAAAGAGGGGACAAAAGCTTGCTTTCATTATAAAGCTGTTGAAATTCCGGCCGGAGGCTCCCGCGTTTTCCGCCTAAGGCTTACATCGGCCCAGCAGCAGGATCCGACAGGCGGCGTCGATGCCGTGATCGCTCAGAGAAAAGCTGAGGCGGACGCTTTTTACCAATCGATTCAAAATCCTAAGCTCAGCGAAGACGATAAAACGATCCAGCGCCAAGCGATTTCCGGGATGATCTGGGGAACCCAGTATTATTTTTATGACGTTAAAAAATGGCTTGAAGGAGACAATCCGCAGGGCTCTCCTCCAGCGTCCCGCTATGAAGTCCGTAATAGCCACTGGAGGCATTTGCACGCCCACCAAGTGATGAGCATGCCCGATAAGTGGGAATATCCCTGGTTTGCCTCTTGGGACAGCGTTTTTCATACGATTGTCATTTCCCTTACCGACCTTCCTTTTGCCAAACGGCAGCTCAAGACCTTCCTTCTCCATTCGTTTCAACACCCCAATGGTCAAATTCCTGCTTATGAGTGGGGCTTTTCCGATACCAACCCTCCGGTCCAAGCCTGGGCCCTTTGGCAGATCTATCAGAAAGAAAAACAGGTCCGCGGGAAAGGTGACTGTGATTTTTTAGAGTTCTGCTTTTTAAAGCTGATGCAAAATTTCAGCTGGTGGGTCAACAAAGTCGATCGGTTGGGCAACAACGTGTTTGAGGGAGGGTTCCTTGGCCTTGACAACATCTCGATCATTGATCGGAGCAAGTCGCTTCCCGGCGGGGGATATTTTGAGCAGTCGGATGGAACCGGTTGGATGGGCTTTTATGCTCTGGCCATGCTCCGCATCGCTTTAGAGCTTGCCAAGGAAAAACCTCTGTATGAGCTGATCGCCTTTATTTTCTTTGAGCACTTCGTCGACATCGCCTGCGTCATGCAGTATACCAAGGCGCGCCCTATCGATCTTTGGGATGAGAAGGAAGGTTTCTTCTATGATGTGATCCAGTATCCCGATGGGACCCATCAGCGCCTTAAAGTCAGGTCTTTTGTCGGGCTGATCCCCTTTTTCGCCCTCGACTTTTTCCAGGAAGAAGAGTTGAAGAGCTTTCCCGGATTCTATAAGCACTTCCAGCTCTACTTGTCCCACCGCCCCGAAGCGCTGGGAAGAAGCATCACTCAATTTAGCAACCAAGGAAAAAAAGGCTACCTCTTTTCTTTGATGAATTTGGAGAAAATGAAGCGGGTCCTCCAGTATGCTTGGAACCCTGATGAGTTCTTATCCCCTTATGGGTTAAGGAGCCTCTCTAAATTCCATGAGAAGAATCCTGCGGTTTGGATGGACAGCAAAGTTTCCTATGAACCCGGCGAATCGATCGAAAGGATGAAAGGAGGCAATTCAAATTGGCGAGGGCCTATCTGGTTCCCGACCAATTACCTTTTTCTCAACTCGATGATCCGTCTCCAAAATGCCCTTGGCTCATTTGAGGTCCAAGTCAAAGGCCAGCCCGTTACCCTAGAGCAGATGATCCAAGACCTTCGAGGCCGTTTGATCGACCCATTCCGTAAAAACTCTAATGGGATCCGCCCGATCCATGGAGACCAGCCCCTGTTCCAGCAGGACCCTCATTGGAAGGACTTGATCTTGTTCTATGAGCACTATCATGGAGATACCGGCAGGGGGCTGGGAGCCTCCCATCAAACCGGCTGGAGCGGCCTCGTCGCTAATTTGATCGATGGTCTCTAAGAGCCTATCTACAAACTTGGGTTTCTGTCGACAGGCTCTAAACGATAGGCAATTATTCTCTACTATTTTACAATAGTGGTGCTTTTTCAAGAGATCGGATGATGATCAATAAATATGTATTTAAGCCCTACAATCCTATTTTTCCCGCGCTTTTTGAGCAGGAAAAGCAAAGGATCGCTCCTCATCTCGATCAAGAGGCTAAAATCGAACATGTCGGCAGCACCGCCGTTCCCAACTTAGGCGGCAAAGGGATCATCGATATCGCGATCGCCGTTAAGAAGGAGCAGATGGAGGAGTCCTCCAGCCAGCTACAACAGCTCGGCTATGAGTTCCGGCCTAACTTCAGCACCAAGGATCGTTTTTATTTCATCATCAATTTGCCCGACCCTGAAGAGGGGACAAGACGTTACCATTTGCATTTGACTTATCCGGATAGCGAAGACTGGAAAGGATTGATCAGTTTTAGGGACTATTTGCGCGCCCATCCTCAGGAACTCGAAGAATATGCTGAGATGAAAAAACAGGCGGCCCAAGAAGCCAATCAGGAAGGACCTCGCTATAGGAAGATCAAAGAGCCGATGTTTCAGAAAGTCAAGGCATTGAGCAAGGGTTCTTCTTCGTAGACAGTCGAACCGGTCACTGAACCGACGCGCGCTGAGGCAGTTTCCTTTTTGATGCAATATGAGGATTTTTCTCTATTTCTTTTAGGCAATTTAACTGCTTATGGCCTCAAACTAACAGAAGATCCCTATTCGGGGAATTTCAAGCTTGTGCGCAGAGGAGGGCAAGTGGTGGCTGTCTTTTGCTTCTCTAGCCGCGGCAATTTGCTCGTCCAGTCGGAAATTGCAGATGACGTATTTTTCGAAGCCCTTATCGCTTCCTGCCGTGAAGAGAAGATCCCCCTTGCGGGGCTTTTAGGAGAGTGGGATTTGTGCTCGAAGCTCTGGAAAGTTTTCAAAGGGCGCTCGATCATCGGCAAAGAGACTTATCTGTCTAAAGAGATCCTCTATGCCGTGAACTTAGCGGAGCATTCCCTGCCTCAGCAGGGAGATAGCCGCCTGTTAACGCCTGAGGATTATGTCTAATGGAAGCCGCTGCGCCAGGCTTATGTGGAAGAGATGGGCTTTCCCGACGCTCTTCTATTTGCTAAAAGTTTATAAATCCATTCCTTCTTAAAAAGGATAGTCTTTTTCGCCGGTGCGTTGAGGCGGCGATTGCCCATTTCCAATCACAAGGCGAAGCTTTGAAGAAGTTGTCCTAAGACCCCAATTAGGAGTTCATTTAAGCCAATTTTTTTAAATTTTCAACCTTGTTTTCTCCAGCTAAATTCGTAAAAATTTCATTAAAAATTATAATTTTTTGTTGAATCTAAAACGGGGGAATTATTAAGATCCCGTTTGGGGATTGTAAACAGGAGGTAAATATGTCACTAGCACCACATCTTCACTTGCACTTTGAATTTCAACATTCATGCAATAATCCAATCTGCTGTATTCGGCAGAACGAAGAGAGCGAGGAGAATGGACGCCGCCTTGTTTCTGTTGAAGAGAATAGGCCTTCTGCTCCGGTCAGAGCGTGGAGGGCTTTTAAACGAGCCTGCTGCTGCTGTGGTCAAACAGATGATGAAGAGCAGAATGAGAAGGTCCTTCAACGATTTGAGGAACTAATGATCAAAGAGTATGGCGAGCTTCCCGTTAAAACAGCTTATGAGCTTGCCAAGATCAATTTAGACGATAAAAAACCGTTGCATGAACGAGATGTAAGAAAGATCATGGAAAAGGCAGAGTTCGTTCAGCAGAATATCCAGGAGCTCGATGGGATGGTGGCGCAAATTCGCCATGCTTCTCCTCGAATAGAGGAAGTAGAAGAGCCTGTGATGGAAATGGCCTTATATAGCGAGCAGCAGACTAGTTTGCCTAAATTCAAACCGGGATTTGTGAGCGCTTTGACAGAGATTGAGGTCGAAGAGGAGGTCATAGACGAGGTTGTTCATAAAGAGCTTGAACTCGTTCCGGCTAAAGAAAAAATTACCATGCAACAGGCCCGCTCGATTGTGGATCGCGTTGAAACTACGCTTAAAGAGCAGCCTGCTGAGAAAGTCAGCAGGTTGGCTGTTCGCAGGATCGTCAGTAAAAACATCCGGGATATGCAAATACCGACTGAGGAGCCGGAATTTCTTAAAGATCTGGATCCTGAGATCAAGGAGACTTTAAAGGAGCGATTTAATGTTGAGGCATTAACGCCAAGGG
>CAZEYJ010000096.1:0-2063 GCA_964516795.1 uncultured bacterium | reverse complement strand
CAACCATCCCGAGGGGGATCATTGCGTAGGTAAAAAGGAGCGCCGAGATGGGGTCCTGGTTGGGGAAGATCAAGGGAGCGAGAAAAGGGGAAAGAAACCCGAAGAGAGCTGTTTCGTAATGCTCAAACAGGTTGCCGAGGCAAGAGGTCCAAAAAGGGGAAAAGAACCGGTTTTTATGCATGCACGCTTCCTACGCTGGCTATATAGTCGATTCAATTCAAACTCAATCGACTATAAGGGTTTTTCTCAGCCGGAAAAAATCCTGCCACCCCTGGTCTTTTTTCGCTTACAGAATACAGCCTCTTTCTCTATTATTACTAGGGTAATGAAAAAGCATTTACCCAAAGACAGGCCGTGTCCTTGCCTATCGGGACAGCCCTATGGGGCGTGTTGTCTTCCTTTTCATGAGGGAAAGAGGCCTAAAACACCAGTCGAGCTCATGCGATCGAGGTTTTCTGCCTATGCTCTCTCTATTCTGGCCTATATCATCGACACCACCCATCCAGCGAACGATCAATTTGACCTCGACCAGCAGAGGTGGGCTCAAACTCTTTCCACATTCTGCCGAGAGACCCAATTTGCAGGATTAGAAATTCTTGGATTTCAAGAGGGGGATTCTTGGGGAACAGTGACCTTTTTTGCTCGTTTGATTCAAGGGGGCAAAGACGTTTCCTTCACGGAAAAAAGCTACTTTGAGCATTTGAACGGCAAGTGGCTTTATCGCAGTGGTCGATTGGTTGCAGGGCGTGTCCCTGATTTGATCCTCTAGAGATGTGGCTCCCTCTCCTGTCATAGCCAAACGTTTCTAATCCTTCAGCGTATTTAGAACTAGCTTGGTCTTTTGTATATCTTCTTTGCTTGTGTTCCAGGATGTAATGAATCGAAGTTCATTGGTTTCTTGATTCCAGCAATGACAAAGGATCTTGTCTTGGATCAAAGGGATCCATGAAGCGGGGGCTGTGAAAAAAATCTGGTTGGTTTGAACCGGGTAGCTCAAGGAAAGGTGGGGGGTGGCTTGAACCAAGGCGGCGATTTCTTGGGCTCTTTGATTAGCCTCTTTTGCAAGAGCATGCCAAAGCCGATCTTGAAAAAAGGGGATGTACTGTGCTGCCACGTAACGCATTTTCGACATCAGTCCTAATGTCTGCTTATGCAGATGGTCGGAGCCTTCTAAGAGTGTGGGATTGAAAATGAGGAGCGATTCGGCCCCCATCAGGCCATTTTTTGTTCCTCCTAAAGATAAGAGGTCTGCAGAAGCTGCTTGGATGATTTCGCTCAAATCCGCGTTTAGGGCGACAGCTGCATTGTAAAGGCGGCTTCCATCCATGTGCATCAGAAGACTTTCTTCCTTACAAAGCTCTGACAATGTGTGTAGTTCGTCCAGGGAGTATACCGTTCCTACTTCAGTTGGTTGCGTAATGGACAGGACTCGGGGAAAAGAAGAGTGTTTTCCGAAAGCTCGTTCTTTTCTGAGTTTTTTAGCAAGGGCCTCGGGGGTGATTTTGCCAGATTGGTGGGGGACTGCCAGTAGTTTACAGCCAACGAGAGATTCAGGGGCTCCGCTCTCCTGGTAATAAAGGTGAGCGATATCTGTGCAGAGGACCGATTCATGCCTTTTGCATGCGAGTTGAAGAGCGAAGATATTGGCTCCTGTTCCATTGGGGAGAAGGAACACTTTGGCAGAGCTTTTAAACGCGTGCCGGATCAGCTCCTCGGCTTGATTTGTCCATCTGTCAGAGCCATAAGAGGGAGCGTATCCTTTGTTTGCTGCTGAGATTTCTCTCATAATGATAGGATGGACGGGCGCGCAGTTATCGCTTGCAAGGCAAATTTTTTCCTGATGCATGGAGACAGAATGGCTCAATACAGGCAAATTTTTCAATAGACTTCTTTCGAAACTCGCTTCGCCCGGAAATCGACTATATAGTCGATTAAATTTGAATTGACCCAATTGATCCGCATCTTTTGACATGAGGACATCGCGCTCGATCTCGCTAACATTCTGCAAGTTGGCGTCGATCTCCGCGCTTCCTCCTCAGGTAAAAATCTTGCGTCCAATTGGG
>CAZEYJ010000095.1:0-6770 GCA_964516795.1 uncultured bacterium | reverse complement strand
GCAAAAACTCGCTCTTGTCATCTATTCTCCAGCTCTCTACAAAAAGATCCCTCCCCGCGGCTTTCACATGAACTCAATTTATGTGATTGCTAAAGGGATGGACCGGATCATCGATCGCCTTCAAGCTGATAGACAATCCCCACAAGCAGAGCAATTTATCCTCGAATTCAACCAATTGCGCACCTTGCTGCAACAGAATGGTTATGTAGGCTACTCAGGCGGCAATTTCTCCTTAAGCCCTGAGTTTGCGCAGGACTTTGTTTTTGAAGCTGAAGATTATTTCCAAACAGTCCTTAAAGCAACCCGAGAACAATTCTCCGTTCATGGGACAAAACGCTATGCTGTCCTTGAGTTCACAGATGTTGAACAACGAATTCTGACTGAAAATAAAATTGACAACCACATCCACGAAGATCTCCTAAAATGGCGCGATGATTACTACGCCGCTCAACTAGGGATTAAAGGACTTTCTCAATTTGATGTCCCAAAACCAACTCAGAACGTCTACTGGGACAATTTTAAACTGAGTTTTGTCAAATTTTTCCGTGGCGACGATCGCAAGATCCTCCACTGGGGATTGGACCTGTCCGGAGGCAAAACGGTTCAAATCGAACTGCGCGACACAAATAACCGCGTCGTAACGAATGAAGCCGATATCAAACAAGGAATGAATGAGCTCTACAATCGCGTCAATAAAATGGGAGTTTCAGAAGTCAGCATCCGCCAGGAAGGCAACTTCATCACTCTAGATTTCCCCGGTTCGCAAGGCTTATCCGCTTCAGAGCTTGTCAAAGCGTCTACAATGTATTTCCACATTGTCAATGAAAAATTCAGTCCTAATAATCCAGAGCTGGCAGAAGCGGCTCGCCACTTCCTTCAGGACATCTGGTATGAAGCTATTGTGACCAATAGAAAATCTGCAGAAGAAATCAACCTCATCGCATGGAAACACATCTACGGAGATTCGCTCGATCCTGATGTGATCCAACCTAGAAGCGAATCTGCGCGCCTTCTGTACAATCATGGACTGCGATTAGCTAATCCTCAAGAAAGCATCTCCTCGTCGGCGTTCAGCGAAACCTACTCTAAGGTCGCCCTACTAAGGGGAGACGATATCACTGATTGGCTAGGCCAAACCAACCCCCTTCTGATCGTTTTCCAAAACTACGCGCTGGAAGGATCTAACCTTGATCAGGTCCATGCCGCTTACGATCCTTCCAAAGGGAACTTCCTTTCCTTTTCAATTAAAGGATCTTATTCCCAAAAAGATGGACAAAAAGTTCATCCTCGCGACGACCTTTTTGCTTGGACGTCTCAATTCGCTAAGGAAAAAATTACAGGAACTCCCCTCGAGGCATTCTCTCAAGGGCGAGGCTGGCGGATGGCCGTCATCCTAAATGGGAGCATTATCAGCGCTCCGACTTTAGATGGCGCTTTAAGGGATAACGCAATGATTACCGGCAGTTTTACCCAAAGGGAAGTCAGCCAGCTTGAGGCAGACTTAAAAGCCGGGTCCTTAACTTTCACCCCGCGTATCCTTTCTGAAAAGAACGTCAGCCCAGAACTTGGAGCTAAAGAAAAAACCCATGGAATTATCTCAACGCTACTTTCACTGGCTCTTGTCATAGCAGTGATGGTTGGCTACTACCGTTTTGGAGGGGTGGTCGCATCGGTTGCAGTAATCTTCAACCTCTTCATCATGTGGGCCACCTTGCAAAACTTGGAAGCGACAATGACCCTAGCGGGAATCGCGGGGATCATCCTCACAGTCGGCATGGCAGTAGACGCCAACGTCCTTGTTTTTGAGAGGATTCGCGAGGAATTTGCAGCCAGCGGACGCATTGCTTCGGCTGTCCACGCAGGGTACCGGAAAGCCTTTTCCGCAATTTTAGACTCAAATGTCACAACAATCATCGCTGCGATGGTTCTGCTCCATTTTGACTCTGGGCCAATCAAAGGTTTCGCCATTACATTGATCATCGGAATTATTTCCTCCATGTTCACCGCGCTCTTTATGACCCGCTTCTTCTTCGCAGGCTGGGTAGAAAATCCAAACAATAAGCGCCTTAGCATGCTCAATTGGTTTAAACCTAAAGGCTATAATTTCCTTAAATTCACGAAACCTACTCTGGTCATTTCCTCGGTCATCATCCTTTTAGGAAGCTACATGATGATCAATCAAAGGCACACCATTTTCGGAATGGACTTTAGCGGCGGATACGCGCTCAACGTAGAATTGCAGCCGCAAGCAACAGGAGCCTACCGTCAAATCGTTGAAGAAGCTCTGAAAAGCCAAGGAGCCTCTTCCCAGGACGTCCAGATCAGGGAGCTCACCCCTTCGAACAACATCAGGATCTTCTTAAGCCGAAGCTTGCAACAGCCCGGTCATCCTTTCTATGGAATGCCTTTAGAACTAGAAGCAGAAGATGCCGGTTATCCTTTCCAGACTAATCCTAAAATTGTCTGGGTCGTCAGTGCATTGAATGCGGCAGGAATTCAACTCAGCCCTGAAACAATGCAAAATCTGGACAAGAACTGGACAGAAGTCAGCGGGCAAATGTCTGATTCAATGAGAAATAACGCAGTCCTTGGCCTCTCTGTAGCCCTTTTGTGCATTTTAATTTACATCACCATCCGGTTTGAATTTAAATATGCAATCAGCGCAACACTTTGCCTGGCCCACGATGTGATCTTCACTCTCGGAGCAATGGCTATCCTGCATGCGCTTGGAGTCGGAATTCAAATTGACCTTAACACGGTTGCCGCACTGATGACGATGGTAGGGTACTCATTAAATGATACGATCATTGTTTTCGATCGGATCCGCGAAGATGTCAGATTGATGCGCAAATCAAGCTTTGCCGACATTATCAACCATGCGCTCAATGTCACGTTAAGCCGGACGATCCTGACATCAGGATCAACCCTTGTCGTTTTGATCCCATTGATCTTGCTTGGTGGAAGCACGCTATTCGGATTCGCCCTTGTCATGGCCATCGGCGTCATATTTGGAACCCTATCTTCACTTTATATTGCGGCCCCATTAATGAAATTCTTCCACGATAGGGAAGAAAAAAAAGAAGCTGCCCTCATGCTGCGGCAGGATTCCTAAGAAGCCGTTGCATAACCAGCTTGGGGGGCTAGTGCCCGACCTCGAAAATTCGTGAAGGTTGGGCTGATGTGAAAGCTCCCACGGTTGTTGAATCACTTTCGGTAGCACTTGCCGATAATTATCAAATGGTGCGTAATGCAAACTGGCGGAGACAATGATACAATTGGGAGACCTTAACTGATGGCTATAACGCAGCGTGATCCCATCTGGGTCTACCCAATGTTTGATGAAGAATGGCACAAAAAAATCATCACAGAATTCAATATCCACCCCGTTGCAGCCCAAATCCTTGCAACACGAGGATTTAAAACCCTAGAAGAAATCCACGATTTCCTTTACGCCAAACTCCCGAATCTGCTCGATCCCCAGCTTTTTGAAGACATGGATAAAGCAGTTGCCCGCGTCTGCAATGCCCTCAAAGAAAAAGAGAATATTCTCGTCTATGGCGATAACGATGTCGATGGGATCACGTCAACAGCGCTGCTCACTGAATTTTTACGCTTCATTGGCTCAAATGTCTTCTACTACGTCCCTAATCGCAACTCTCTCAAACAGAGCATTATGCTTAATGCGCTTGATTATGCTGTTGCGAATGAATGCAAACTCATTATTACTGTAGACTGCGGCATTACGGCCGCTAATGAGATTGAAGAAGCTGTACGCAGAAACGTCGATGTGATTGTAACCGATCATCACGAACCCACAGCGAAACTTCCTCATTGCATTGCGACATTAAATCCTAAATTATTTAACAGCACTTACCCAAATAGGAACCTAACCGGCGTCGGCGTCGCCTTTAAACTGGCCCATGCCATCACCAACCATCTAATTTCTTCTGGAGCAATCAGCCCCACCAAAGTCGATTTAAAACGCTATCTCGATCTGGTCGCTTTAGGCACGATTGCCGACATGGGAGCCTTAATTGGAGAAAATCGCATTCTTGTCCGCTATGGATTGAGACAGCTTCGCAAGACCAAACGGATCGGCCTTGCAAAACTAGTTACCGTTTGCGACTTGAAACTCAGTGAAATCACTCCCATTGACATCGCATCAAAAGTCGCCCCCCGCCTCAATAGCTTGGGAAGAATTGCCGATCCACGCAAGGGCGTTGAGCTCTTTCTTATTCGCGACCCTGTGGCCGCCGAAGCACTAGCCAAAGAGCTTGACCTAAATAATATTGAACGGCAAAAAATTGAGCGGCGCAACTCTGAAGATATAGAGCAGTTCATTTTAAAAAACCCTGATATCCTCAATGAAAGGGCAATAGTTCTTTCCTCTGATAAATGGCACCCCGGTATCATCCCCATTATCACAGCGCGTATTGCCAAACAATACAACCGCCCCACAGTCGTTATTTCCATTGATCAAGGTCTTGGCAAGGGATCGATCCGCACTATTCCTGAATTTCCGCTGCTTACCCATCTTCGGGAGAATGCAAAACTCCTAGAAAATTTTGGCGGCCATGATTTTGCTGCAGGGCTTACTATTAAAGAAGAAAACATCGAAGCATTTAAAGAGCGGTTCATTAAAACAGCAAATCAACATCTCAAAGAACACGATGTCATCTCTAAGATCCATCTTGACTCGAAAATTAACTTTGGAGACCTGACATTCGATTTCATGGAATCATTCAGCCTTCTTGAACCTTTTGGCAATGAAAACCCCGCGCCTATCTTATATTGCGACGCCCGTCAGATCTGGCCCCCGAAAGTCGTAGGGAAAACCCACCTAAAACTTTACTTGGAACAAGGGGATCGGATGTTGGAAGGCATTGCGTTTGGGATGGCAGAAAAACGTTCAAGGCTTTGTAAAAAAAACCTAACGCTGCGCATCGCATTCACTCCCCATATTAATAACTTTCTTAACAAGTCCAGCATTCAGCTCCAAGTCCGCGACTTTCAAGTCATCGAATCTTCGAAACCAACTGAAAATCGAGAGAAATTAAGCTCGACAGTAGGCTCTTAACCCAACTTTTGAATCGCTTTTAATAGACACTTGCGTCACTACGGTTCTGTTGATTTTGCGGTTCTTTTGAGCCAATTTTTGTTTCTTTTTGGGGGTAATGTCAGTATTGCGTATATTACCCTCGAAAAAGAAACAAAAATTGGTCAAAAAAATCCAAAAACTCAACGAACCCTAAGGCCGTTGACAGTTTCTAATCTCTAAAACCGATCAACCCGTAGTTACGCAAGAGGTCTAATCTAACCATGCGCGGAAAAATTGACACAATCGCCTTCGGAGGGCAAGGGATCCTCCGAGATAATGGGTATGTTGTTTTCATTCCTTTTACCGCTCCCGGCGATGAGGTCCAATATGAAATCACCCTTAAAAAGAAGACCTATGCAGAAGGAAAAGCTCTTAACATCCTTAGCCCAAGTAATTTACGAATTGAACCTTCTTGCTCTTATTTTGGATCCTGCGGCGGATGCCAATTCCAACACATCTCTTATCCGGCTCAACTGGAAATCAAGAGAAAGTTCATTGAGGATGCCTTAAAACGGCTTGCCATGGCAGATATCTGCGTCGATCCGATCGTCCCTTCAGAAACCATTTGGGGATACCGCAATTATATTCGTCTGGGTGTCCGTCCCTGCCAAAATACGCTATCTGCAGGTTATGTTGGACAACACCACAACGACTTTATCAAAGTAAAACAATGTCCTATCTTCATTCATGACAACGATCCTCTTCTTTCAGATCTACAAAAATTTCTTGCCAACATCCCAACAGATCCTGTCCATGAGGAACACCTGAATCTGGGCTCGATTCGTATTTTTAAGCGAGGCGGCCATTATTTACTGGTATTCTATTTCACCGATCCAGTTCCAAAAGCCTTTACAGTTCTCATCAAGCAATTTTTAAAATGCCACTCTTCGTGGAAAGGGGTGATTCTAAATTCCCCCAGCGAAACAATTCACATCGGCGACACGGAATGCGCTCTTCATTTATTTGGCCTGACGCTCCAATTTTCTCCATTTGGCTTCATCCAAAACCATCAAGAACAAAGCGAAACCATCTACCGCTATTTGCTTGGGCAAATTCCTGAGGGGACAAAACACGCCCTTGACCTGTACTGCGGAATCGGCATCACTTCCCTGCTCATGGCCCAAAAAGGAATTGAAACAACCGGCATTGAATCACATGCAGAGACAGTCGGGCTCGCCAAGCAAAATGCCATTGACAACGGAATCCATAACGTTTCCTATCTTTGTGGGAAAGCAGAGAAGCTGATCGCTCCCCTTTTTCAAAAAAATTCCTATGAGGTTGCTTTGCTCAATCCTCCGCGCACGGGACTCGATCCCGCTATGGTCGAACACCTACTTTGCGCATCGGTTCCCCGCTTGATCTATATGTCCTGCATGCCGCCGACATTGGCCCGTGATTTACGGCAATTATTAGCAGGAGGATATCAAATTGAAGCCGTCAAAGGATTTGATATGTTCCCACAAACAACCCATGTGGAAACCGTCATTACACTGACCAAGTAATTTATTGGAGCTTTAGAGACTGTCGTTAATTAAATTCCGTCAATTTAGGAGCTTTTTAGGGCTGAAGAACAGAAAAATCGACTGAAACTTTTTATTCAGATAGGTTTTAAAGACCTCAAGATATCTGCCCTCTTGAGGAGATTAATTTAAACGGGAAGGGGTAATCAACC
>CAZEYJ010000094.1:0-22108 GCA_964516795.1 uncultured bacterium | reverse complement strand
CAGTGCAGGACTCGGTTCAAGACGGCATCGTTATCTGTTCCGGGATAAGCTTCTCGGACCGCATCCCATTGCTCACCAATCAGCTCCATTGCCCGCAAAATGATCGGATGGCCCGGCTTGACGCCAATTAAATTGTTCGTCGTATAAATGCAGGAGGGGAGGCTGCTGCGAAAAGGCATATCGATGCCGCAATAAAAATCGTAAGCTGCATTTAAAGGATCGAACGCTTTAAAGCATTTGACATCATGGTCAACATAAATTCCCCCTTCTTGATAAAGGATTTCAAGACGGAGCAAGTCTGATTTTTCCCCGTAGTTGTCACTTTCCTCCAAACACCTGCGCAATTTTTCCATCTTCAGGTCTTGGACCTGCATCATCTGCATCCCGGGAACAGGAAGGGGCCGTTTCCGGTCTGTCCAAAACTTAAACGTCCAATCGGGGTGTTTTGCCATCCACGTCCTGATATTTTCCACCGATTCGCGAGGAAAAGGGCGGGGACCGATCCAAATGAAATGGATGATCTTAGGGATCCGCTCCTTTTCAGAAGGAAGATTGAGATATCCTTTTTGACTCTCGTATATCGCTTTAAAAATGCCTAAATGCTCAAAATCCTCCTTCACCTGCACATATTGCCACGTGGGCAACTCCTTTCCCGTCAAACTCTCAAAATCATCTGACGTCGGTCTCTGATACCCCTTTTTCTTGCCGCATCCAACAAGCAGAACTAGAGAAACGATGATTAGCAAAGAACATATTTTATTCATGAAAAACTCTCGCTGTTCGAAAAGAAAAAATGAGGAACAAAGCACTCAAAAACAAAATCGCAGAAACGATATAAATCCCTTTTTTGCTCTGATGCCGGATTTTACGCAAAGACTTCTCCCCAAACTTCTCCAATTCAGGTTTCCGCGATTTAAACGCATCCCAAGTTGTCTGGCAAAAATGTTTCGAATAGATCGATGGCATTGAACTTTTAGCAAAAAAATACGCCGCAGGAAAAACGATATCCATATTCCCTGGATGGTCGAGCGTCCCATCCAATGCGTGGGTAAATGCAATATAGGTCCGCTGCATGACGACCTCCACTTGCGAGTAGAGGTCCCTTCCTCTAAATTGCCTTCCCACAGAGTCCCATCGCGCTGCAATCAGGTCGATCGTTCGGGCCAGCATCGGATGCCCTGCGCGAGCTCCGATCAGGCCGTTCCAACAGGTGACATTGAGGCCAACAAACGGCTCATGGGGAGGCTCCAAACAGCAAAAGAAATCATAACCGCGGACGAGCCCTTCAAACGAACCGATGCAGTAAGCATCGTGATCGACATAGACCCCGCCTTCGGCCAGTAAAATCTCATACCGGAGCAGATCAGACTTTTCAGCCCAGTTCAACGACTCGCGATAACACTCCCCAAGCCGAGAAAAATGGCATGTTGCCGCATCGACCATCTCGATCCCTTCACAAGGAGCCTCCCGGTCGCGATCGGTCCACAACTTGATCTTCCACTCAGGATGATACGCTATCCAGGAACGCAAATTTTCAACCGATTCAGGAGGGAAAGGCTTGGGCCCCAGCCAGATCAAATGAATCAAAGGAGGAATTTTGTACTCTTTCGAAGAAGAAAACTGGGCGTCTTTGTTTTTCTGGTAGAGCGATTCGATCTGAGAAAGAAGGGAAAGGTCCTCCTCCTGATGAACATGCTCCCAATGGGAAGTCCCTTTTCCCATCAAACCGGCAAAATCATAATAATCAATCCGCTTCTCCGAACAGACCGCCTGAACAGCCCATAGCAAGATCAACAATTTCTTCATGCAGCCCTCCTGCGCGCGGCCCGTCGGAGAAAGTTAAACAGAAAAACCCCTAAAACCCCATTGCATAGCCCAAGCCCGACCAACATCATAAGCGAAAACGAGAGTTCCTCCTCAACCGCCGCAAATGCCTCGCGGAGCTTGCTAGCCCCTTCTTTTTTCAACCACGATCCTGCATGCAAATGGGCCGCATAAAGAGCTTTTTCCGGATGCTGTTCACTGAAAAAAGCGGAAGGAAAAACCATCGCCCCCTCAGAGCGGCCATGCAGATCTATCCCTTGCGCAAGGGCCCGAAAGCCCCGATGTTTAACGCGGTTGAACACAGCGCCATCATCGGAACCGGGAAATTGACCTTCAAGACGCTTCCAATTACCGATCAACCAGGCGAGCGCATCTTGGACAATCGGATGCTCAGGCACAGACCCAATCAAGTGAGTAGAAGGATAAACGGACGAGCTCAAAACCGTTGACTGCAGCGTCTCTAATCCGCAAAAAAAGGAAAAGTCCTCCGCAAGCGGATCAAAGGATATTAAAGGCTCCACGTCATGATCGGTATAGAGCCCCCCCTCAGAGAGCAGCACGCAGAGACGCACTAGCTCCGATCTCTCGCCAAAACTATCTGAATCAAAATAACACTCCGAAGCGTCTCCTAAAAGAGACAAAGGATCGCAAACCTCAACTTCTTTCGGAAGCGCCTCCCGTTTTTGGTCCGTCCACAATTTAAACCTCCATTCGGGATGCAGCGCGATCCAGCGTTTCATCTTTTCGAGAGAGTCGCAGGATAACGGTTTAGGCCCAAGCCAAACCCAATGCACCACGTTAGGAATCGTCTCAGCAGGTGAAAAAGGCCTTGCCGCACGATATTCTTCATACGGAGCCTTGAAAGCGGCGAGCTTACGCTTGTCCTCCGGCGTGCGGATGAAATCCCAAGCCGTCGTCCCTTTCCCCATGGCCCGATCAAACTGGGGCCACTGCACACTATGCGCTATTTGGAGCACACTTAAACACAATAAAAAAAAGAACCGTCCCATTAATCCTCAAAACAATTGATCTAACGGCCGATAAGGTTTACGAGAACAAATATCCAGCTTGCAAGCCGTTTGTCTATCGTAACGAACCTTATCGTCGTTGATCGGAGAAACATGATTATAAATATAGAGAATGTCCCGGACATGCCGATAATGGCTTCCCGCCATTTCCGCCATGGGAACCATCATCGCCATATCATAAGTACAATCAAAAAAATGACCATCAATTTGAAAATCCTGAAAATCGATCCGCTTGAACAAGGCCGCATAAAACGTTTTCAAATGGGAAAGAGGATATTTTTTGAGAACGTAAGAGCGAAGAGAGTTATTTTCCACAACCTCTTTGGGGATTTCGCCGGCAGCTTCCCCTCTGACAAAAGTATAAGGGATATATTTGAGATAACTCCCGCAGGTCAGCCAAACGTCAGGATCTGCATACACCTCGTTCAACGTTTCCAAGACATGGTCATGGGCCAGCCAATCATCCCCATCGACAAGCATAACAATTTCCCGATCATCGCAACTCATGACAGCGCGATAAATATTCTCCGTCGCCCCAAGATTGACAGGATTGTCCCACAGTTCATAAGGAATCTCTCCTGCTCTTTCAGCTAGGAATTTTTCCACTGCCGCTTTTGTTCCATCGGTCGAAGCATCATTGATGTAGATGATGCGAAAGTTGCTGTACTGTTGCTCTAGGATAGAAGCAAGGTTCTTCTCAAACCAGCTTTCATTATTATAAGAGGGGATGACAATGACAAATCGCTTCTCTTCTAGGACCGGGAAAACTTTTGCTTCCACAGCTTTCGGCTCCCATCTTTTTTTGATCGACGCCACCGCTTTCTTCGCATTAAACCCCAGGATAAAAACAGAGATCAATATAGTGGCATAAACCAAATTTGCTGACAGTCTCTTAAACACTTTTCTCATCATCCCTCTCTGTAAAAGAAAGATCATAGTCGATATGCGCCGAATGGTGCTCGCAGCGATGCAAAGGGCTCAAGTCGATCTTCAAATGCTGATTAAACACCTCCAAAAGCTCTTTCGGACTAAACTTTTCCAGGCACCGATTCCCAGACTTGTTCACAAGGTTCACAGGGATGTTCACCATACGGGAAGTCGCATGGCAAAGGCCGATACGACTTGGACTGGCCACTTTCAGCCACTCCGTTTCCATTTGATTAGGATGTTTAAAGGAAATCTTTTCAAACTCTTTTAACACCCGCTCCTTCTGATAAAGGACGAGATCGGTCGATGTCGGATACCCCCAGTACCCCTGATAGCGCTTAAACATCCACCCGTAAAGATCCTCATCTATCCGCATCAATTGAGGAACCTCGATCGGAATGTCCAGCATATAATCGTAATCGATCTCTTTGCCTAACCGGTAAAAGAACCCATAGGCCCCCGTTCTTTCCAATGCTGCGACCCCTTTGCCCACATCGATCTCGTCCGTAACGATGATATCGTCCACAGCAAACATAAAATACCGCGACGGCCCCTCTTGAAGGGCCTGAAGCACATTCTTTTGGAAATCTTTGTGCGGCTTAAGCGTTTGACGCACCATCTTCACCCCGGCAAAATCTCTTCCAACCTCTTCATAGGCCGCCTCATATTCTTTCCCGCTCGTCCGATAGATCACCGTTACCTGATCGATGTTCTTGCAGTACAGCTCAACCGATTCAAGCAACGCATAAAGCTGCAGAGGCCGATCATAAGAAAAAACGATCAAATCCGCCTTTTGCGCCAGCGCTTCCTCTTGCCCAGACCACGCCTTTAAAGGAAGATAAGGAGTCCTTTCGTAGATCGCCTTAGCAATCTGAAGCTGCCTTTTTCCCCTGACCTTATCATCATTCAACGCCGTCGCCCGATTCCAAATATACAAAATATCTTTAACATAGCGGACATGAGCCCCCGCCATCTCCATGACCGGAACAAAGAACGTCACGTCATAGGTCGCATCGACAAACTTCCCCTCATAGCATAGATCTTTGAGCTTGATCTGATGGAAAAGCCCCGCATAAAAAGTGCGCAATTGGGAAAAACACCAGTGCTTTTTCGAATACTGCCGGATCTTCCCTCCGTCGATCACAGACTGGGGCAAAGGCCTTGCAAAGTTCGCCACATGATAAGTCGCATAGTTAGGGTATTCGACGTAACTTCCCCACGTTACCCATACATCAGGATCAGCGTAAATCTCGTTCAACCGCTCAAAGACCCGATCATGGGCAAACCAATCATCTCCGTCCAAAATAAGAACGATCTCATCTGCCGAACACAAATGAACGGCGCGGTAGATGTTTTCCATCGCCCCCCGGTTCTCTTCATTATCGATCAGCGTAAAACGATGCCCCTCACTCCAAGCCTCCGCCAGCTCTTGCGCTTGGGCCCCTGTCGAATCGGTCGAGCCGTCATTCACATAGATCACCCGGTAGTTGTCATACTTCTGCTCAAAAATCGACCTTAAATTCCTCTCCACCCACAAACTATTATTGTAAGACGGGACGACGACGACAAACGGCTTATGCTCCGTAACGGCAAACAGCCTCTCAGCCCTCTCAGGCTGAAAAACTTTGGCCGCCAGCTTCATCAACCGCCCTTCGCCGGCAATCTCCATTCCCAAATAAAACGCGCACGCGACACACAGCAACCAACCAGCAAATTTGACCCAACGACCCATATTCAAATACCACTCCGAAAAACCAATCTCTTAGCGGGCAATCGTACCGCTATTTCTTCATTCCCGTCAACATACAGCAACAGGGAGCTTTTCCCGCTGTGCGGAAAAAGCGAGATTGTTAAAACCTATTTTGTTCTTGACTACCAAAGACTGTGCAAGTGTCCTGGGGTGGTAACTTGGTCATAGTAAAACTTTCTTAGGCAGGGGAAATTGTAAATCGCAATAGGTATGCTTGTAAGCTGCGGGTTTCCAGAAAGGTTAAGCATTGTTAACAGGGTGAGATTGCTAACTGTATCAGGCAAGCTTGTCAACTTGCTGGAAGAAAGGTTTAGCTTTTTTAGCCCAGCGATCTTGCCGATTGTATCCGGCAGGGTTGTAAGCTGACTCGAATAAAGATCTAGCCTTGTTAATTGTGTGAGATTGCCGATGCTATCTGGCAAGCTTGGAAACTGATTTTGAGAAAGAATAAGCTGTCTTAGCTGAACGAGCTTACAAACAACGTCTGGCAGGCTCTTAAGCGAATTGTGAGAAAGGTCAAGTCTTGTTAGCTGGATGAGATGGCCGATTGTATCGGGCAAACCCATTAGCAAGTTGTAAGAAAAGTTAAGCTTTTTTAGCCGAATGAGATTGCCGATTGTGTCGGGGCAGCTTGTCACCGTGTTGAAAGAAAGCTTAAGCTTTGTTAGCCGGGTGAGCTGGCCGATCGCATCGGGCAAGATGGTAAGATCACCGTTGTAAAGATCAAGCTTTGTTAACCGAGTGAATTGACCAATTTCAACGGGAAGGGCTGGCAAAACCAGGCGAGATAAATCTAATTGATTAATGCCGGCTATTTTTTCTGCATTGATAGGATCCTTAAACCACTGACGAATCTCCTGTGCCCCTCTAGGAATAGGAGCTTGTTTGAACTTAATCTCTCGCCGAATACGCGTCCATACCGCTGCAAGAGATTTGTCGAGACTTTGCTGCATTGCATCGTAACAGTGGGACCCAAAGCTCAAAACAGCACAATGGCTTGGAATCGGAGCCCCGCTTTTTCTTAACTCCTGAGTTAGATTGGAAAAACGGAAAAAATAGGTGGGGCCTAGGGCTTTAGCCCTTTCAAGCCAATAACGATCCTCATCCTCATCCGGTTCATCGGCAGAAGAGCGTAAAGCAGAACTCAGTACTCGGGTAACAAAATTGTCTGCAAGAAAAAATCTGTCTACTAAAGCTCGCAGAATTGGATGCTTGATGTCTTGGCCAAGCCTTTCCCAACAAGCCTTTATCACTGCAGTATCTATGACAAGACTCCACTCCCTACTGACTTCTCGAATACGGCAAAGGGGTTTTCTTTCTTTTCCGCCGCTTGTCGCATACAAGAAAATGATTCTCAATACATCATATGAAAGGGAGGGAATAGCGTCTTCCTGTTTGCTTTCTTCAACAAAATCTGAAAACGGGATTGCCTCCCTTTTTCTCTTGAGAGAAGAAAGGACCTCTTCATCCATTCGATAAGGAGAAGAAGGCCCGTTAATTGAATTGCTCACATTAAACTCCCAAATATTTTCATCAAAAACATTTCACATATAATTTAGTTTTACTCCAACATATATTATTTAATTGAAAAACAACACCGCATCAAAACAATATCCAAACCTATTTGAAATATACCCATTCCACTTTAATCAGTTTGCTTGTGGTTACGATGGAAGTGGAAGGGGCATATACACAAGAAACTTCAAAAAAGATATACAGGATCGCTAGTTTTCGTCGAGTTTTAGAGCAGCAGACTGGCTCTGCAATAGGACACAAGAGGGGCCCCGAACTGAAAGGCAGGGGAACGAGTGCCTATTGCAGCCCAAGGCTGCTTACAGCAAAGAGCAATCGCACCGCAGGAACGCAGACAGTGCTTTGCACGACGAAGTGACGAGGACGCGATAGCGAGCGAAAACGCGAGCGTTGATCGAAGCTGTAACAGCTCAACGGGAGCTGGGACGAAGTCCTGACAAGAAAAATAGAGGCATTAAAGGTTCCCCACAGAAAATTTAAAAAAAGTTAAGAAGAAGAAAAACCTTGATTTTGGGAGGGGTTCGTAATAAGCTTCCCTTCTCTGGACCTATTTTCAAAAGGGATGTAATGGGAAAGGCGCTCATCATTGTCGAATCTCCTGCAAAAATCAAAACGTTAAGAAAATTTTTAGGCTCTAACTACATCTTCGAATCTTCACTCGGCCACATCCGCGATCTGCCTAAAAAAGGTTTTGGAATCGACGTCGAACACGACTTTGAGCCCGAATACGCAATCCTTCCAGACAAAAAAGAGGTGATCGACCGCCTAAAACAGGCAGCAAAAGTCGCCGACGTCGTCTATCTCTCCCCCGACCCCGACCGAGAAGGGGAGGCGATTGCTTGGCATATCGCTTCAATCCTGCCGAAAGGAACCAAAATTAAAAGGGTCACCTTCAATTCGATCACAAAAGAAGCTGTTTCGGAAGCCCTTAAAAATCCGCGGGCCATCGACCAATCCCTCGTCGACGCGCAGCAAGCTAGACGCCTTTTGGACCGGATCGTCGGCTACAAAATTTCTCCAATTCTCACGCGCAGGGTCCAAGGCGCCAGAGACGGAGGACTTTCCGCAGGAAGAGTCCAATCGGTCGCCCTAAAGCTCGTTGTCGACCGGGAAAAAGAGATCGAAGCATTTGTCCCTGTTGAATACTGGAACATCGAGTCGATCCTTCAAGCTAAAAAAAATGATGCCCCATTCCACGCCTCCCTCTATTCCGTCAATGGGAAAAAAGTGGAAAAAGAAGCTGTCGCCGGCAAGGATGTCTACACGATTTCCAACGAAGCTTCCGCCCGCGAGATCGTATCCAAATTACAAAATGCCAACTATCGCGTCGGAACTGTTGAGAAAAAAGAGAAACGACGCAATCCGGTCGCTCCGTTCATCACATCGACTTTGCAGCAAGAGGCAAGCCGCCACTACGGTTTTTCCGCTTCGCGGACCATGAACATAGCCCAAGGGCTATATGAGGGGATAGACCTCGGCAATGAAGGCTCTGAGGGTTTAATTACCTACATGCGTACCGACTCAGTTCGCTTGGCGCCCGAGGCGATCGATGCAGCCCGCCAGTTTATCCTTAAGGAGTATGGACCTCAGTACCTTCCCCCCGAAGGAAAACAATATTCAACGAAAAAAAGCGCTCAAGACGCGCACGAAGCGATCCGACCGACCAACCTCCAGCATCCGCCTGAATCGATCAGACACTACCTCAACATGGACCAATACAAACTGTATGTCCTGATTTGGCGCAGGTTCCTCGCCTCCCAAATGAACCCTGCCATCTATGACACCGTCTCCTGCGACATCGAAACGGATAAAAATCTCCTGCTCCGCGCCAGCGGCTCCGTCATTAAATTCAAAGGATTCCTTGCCGCATACGAAGAAAAAGAAGACAGATCGGACGAAGAGGAAAAAGAAAAAAGCGATCAAGACAAGATCCTTCCTCCTCTTGTCGAAGGACAGCCTCTTCTTCTCAATGAGGTGCAGTCCCACCAAGCTTTCACTCGCCCTCCGCCACGCTTTACAGAGGCTTCCCTTGTGAAAGAACTGGAAAAATCAGGGATAGGCCGCCCTTCGACTTATGCAGCGATCATGAACAAGATCCAAAGCCGCGATTACACGACCAAAGAAAAAGGGACCCTCAAGCCGACCGAATTGGGAAAGGTCATTGCGCAAATGCTCGAAGACAATTTCAAGATCATCATGGACATCGGCTTTACAGCGGCGATGGAAGATGACCTCGAATTTGTCGCCGAAAGCCAAAAAAACTGGAAAGACCTCATCCGCGAATTCTGGGATAAATTCATCCCTACAGTGGAAATCGCCGAAAAAGAAGCCCATGTCCCCAAAGTAGAAACAGACCTCGACTGTCCCGAATGTGGAAAGCCGCTTCAAAAAATCTGGTCCCGTCAAAAATATTTCTACGGATGTTCCAACTACCCTGAATGCCGCTTCACAGCTCCTGTCGAGTCGTTTAATTTCAACAAAGAGGATTTTGATCCTGCATTTGACTGGCAGCAACCTTGCCCTAAGTGCAGCAGCGAGATGAAAGTCCGTTACGGAAAATTCGGTCCGTTCCTTGGCTGCTCCCGCTATCCTGATTGCAAAGGGATCGTCAACATCCCAAGGAAAGATGAGATCCCGGCCAGCGAAATGCCCACCTGTCCGGCTTTGGGCTGCGACGGCAAAATGACGCAGCGCCGCTCTCGCTTTGGAAAACCCTTTTTCTCCTGCTCCAACTTCCCCGATTGCGACGTTATCGTCAACGACCTCGATGACCTGAATGAAAAATACCCCAGCCACCCCAAAACCGCTTACGTCAAAAAAGCAGGAAAGTTCGGCAAAGGAAAATCCAAAGGTAAACCGGCAAAAGAGGCAAAGGAAGGGACTTCAAAGAAAAAAACACAAGCCAAAAAGACGAAAGCAAAATCAACCCGTCCTCAAAAGGCCTATGCCGTATCAAAGGAACTTGAGGCCATTGTTGGAGCCAAAGAGCTATCACGTCCTGATGTGGTCAAAAAAACCTGGGATTATATTAAAAAACACAAGCTTCAAGATCAAAAGAACAAACGTCTCATCGTTCCCGATGCCAAACTGGCAAAAGTGTTCGGATCGAACAAACCGGTTGATATGATGAAACTCTCCGGCATTCTTGGAAAACATCTAGACTAGGAAATTGTCCCTAAGGGTCTCTTGTTGAGATCAGAGTTCGGAGATAGATTCTAAAATTCTAGAAGCAGAACCCAAAGTTGACATCAACACCCCAGTAGTTGTAAGTGTTGCGCCGAATCTTAGTATGCCCCGTGCCAGAACCATCTTTCCAATACTGGCCAAACGGAGAAACAATCAAGTGGAGCCGCTGGCTCTTGGTCAATGTAAAATCAAAGGGGAGTTCAAGGCTAAAGTTAGTGATCTCTCTTTTAAGGACATAATGGGATCTCTTCGAAGGTTTAATTTTAACGATGGAAGACACCTGAGGCATCCAAGCAAAATTAAGCTCCAATGCAAAACGAGGGCTTACAGCGAATTCCATCAGGATCCCGACAGGAACATAGCATTCATTATACCTATAATGCTTTGAAATCCCTCTTTGCCTAAAATGCTGGGTCAAATAGTGATAACCAAAGCCCGTAAAAAAACTCCACGAAGTCCCACTTTTTTTTTGCCCCAGGACCCATCCTAGCCTAGCCTGACCATCTGCATAGAGGATTGACCGGTTCTTATGGTTCCGATCCACAGTCCCCTGGCGCCAAGCGCCATTAACCCCTCCATAAAAATGTCCACTTGACCAAGCGTCAAATAAAAATTGAGCTCCGCCGAGATTGCCGCTTAAGGTCGGTTTCCCCTGAGGCTGAAGCTGAAGGAATGTATAATCACCGCCGAGCTGCAATCGGGTGTGAAAAGGATCGCGATACTCTGGCTCTGTTGATTGAACACCATTGCTCGGTCCTGGCTGCGCCAGCAGAGCAGCAAATCCAAATGCGTATAGCCCACTGCTTGAATAAAGCAAAAAAACAAGAAGAAAACTAGATAAGGCTCTAAGAAAAGAGACCCGCTTCATCGGAATAGGCTCCCATTGACACCAAAGACCATATCCTCACCTTAACAAGTAAAACAAGTATTAATCAACACAAGAATAACAATTTGATTTTAAAACATATCCTAGGCTTATTCCCATATGGACCCAAACATAGTTGCGAAACAAACCTTGGTTAAACTGGAGGCAGATCAGCATCACCACGACGGAGACCAAAAGAGAAAAGATCGTCTTTCGTTTTTCTTCTGCAATATCGGGCTTATTCAAAGCCGACATAAAAATTCGCCAAAAAAAAGCTCCTATTAAGAAAAACACACACAGCCCATAGCCTCCCAGGCTTGCCAGCATCTCCGTAAAGACATTCGTCGGGTCAAATGGCTCGATCATCTCCAACGTGGGCTGATGCAGTCCAATCGCGGCAGCAGACCCCTGATGCTGAAGATAAAGAAGAGGACCGACCCCTCCGATCCCAACACCAAAAAAAGGATGGTCGAGAAAAACATTCCAGGCTTCGACGATCCCATTCCATCTCTGGAAAAAAGAAAGATGAGAGAAAAAGCCTACGTGGAAAAATTTGTAAAACGTCTCTAAAAAAAGCTCTCTCAAAAAAAATCCCATCCCGCAAAAAAGTAAAAAAAACGCACCTAAAAATTTCAAGGACCTCTGATAAAGGCCAGGGAAAAATGCTTTTCTAAATCTAAATGGGAAAAAAAAGAAAACAGAGAGAAAAAACACAAAATAGGAAAAAAATGCTGAAGTGGATGTTGAAGACAGCAAGAAAAAATTAAACAAGAACAAAAGAATCGAGGAAGACAACTTTTTCTCTTGTTTCGACGATAAAAGAAACTCTGTATTCAACCAAACAATGAAAGGAATCGCATAGAGCGCATAATAAGAGGGCTCATAAGTCCAAGATTGTCCGCGCGCAAAAGCCCCATAAAAGGTCTGCTGTTGAATAAAAGGATCATAAATTTTGAAAACCGAAAGAAACAACTGAAGCGCAGCATGACCGCCTATAAACAAAAAAGACAGTTTATAAATACGGAGCACTCTTTCTTCATCCAGAAAATGCATCAGCGCCAGAGGAACTAGGAAATAAACGGCAAAGGTAAAAAACGCTACGAGAACGTATCCTACACTGCGGGAAAAAAAGGGGCTGAACAAAGCAGAGACCAGTAAGGATGAAAGCAGCCCTAAAAAACACCAAATAATTTTGCGATCTGGCAAATAGATCCGAGAAGAAAAAAATAAAAGAGCAAAAATAAAGGTCGCGATGCAATGGGTCACTTTAGGTTTAAAAAAAAATACCTGAAAGTGGAGCTGGTCTCCGGACAGCGTCAAAAAATACACAAAAGCAACAACGAGTAAAAAATTCCAGCGGTATATCGACATCCAGTACTAAGACCTCTGATAAACGTCTTCTAACCGCACAATATCATCCTCGCCAACGTATTCCCCAACTTGCACCTCAATGAGCTCTAACATCACTTTGCCGGGGTTCTCCAACCGGTGCACTTCTCCTTTAGGAACATAAATGCTCTCATTTTCATGCACGAGCTTGACAGTTTCCCCAACCGTGACATTTGCTGTCCCTTTCACAACGACCCAATGCTCGCTCCGGTGATAGTGTTTCTGCAAGCTGAGCTTTTGTCCCGGCTCGACGACAATCCTCTTAATTTTATACCGCTCTCCCTCTTCAAGAACTGTAAACTTTCCCCAGGGGCGGTGAGAGGTCATATGCTCATAAGGCTCTTTTGCCTTTCTCTTCTTAAGCTCTTCAACAAGATGCTTGACCCTTTGCGATTCTCCCTTTCTTCCTATCAAGAGAGCGTCATCCGTTTCGATCACGATCAAATCTTCCAATCCAATCGTCGAGATCAGCCTTTTGCCTCCCATGATCAAACAGTTCTTTGTATCGATATCGAGGACATTCCCCACTTTGACATTTTGATTATGATCTTTCTCTAGAACATCATAGACACTGTCCCATGAGCCAACATCTGACCAGCTCACCTCTAAAGGCATCACCATCACACGGCTCGATTTCTCCATCAGCGCATAGTCGATCGAAATATCGGGCATCTCGCTAAAACTCGTGCCAAGTTCCTTAAAAGAACCTTTGGCCAGTGAAGCGATAGAGGGACAATAGCTCTCAAGTTCCCTTAAAAAAGAGCCAATTTGAAAAAGAAAAATCCCTGAATTCCACAGATATTGGCCAGAGAGCAAATATTCTTGGGCCAACGCATAGTCTGGTTTCTCTACAAAGCGGTCCACCTTCCAAATGGAAGAATTTTCAGTTGGGCTCCCTCTGACATACCCGTACCCCGTCTCCGGTTTATGGGGACGGATCCCAAAAATTACATGCCACCCTTGGCTCGCCACTTGCTCAGCTTGCCCCACAGCTTCCATGAAAACAGATTCGGGGGTCATAATATGATCTGAAGAAGAGACGAGAAAACACTCTTCCTCTTTACACCCTAAAAAATCTTGCAAGTACTTAACCGCAAGACAGATCGCAGGGGCGGTATTTTTCCTCTCCGGTTCGACAAGAATTTGCCGTTCAAGCAAAGGATCGATAGCGCCCGCCTGAGCTTTGACCAAATGATAATAGTCCTGATTTGTCACAATCAACATATCCGCAGGGGAGGCAATAGGAAAAAATCGGAGAATTGTCTTCTGCAGCAAAGATTGGCCATCGCCAAAATTAAGAAACTGTTTGGGAAATGCATTACGCGAAAACGGCCAAAGCCTAGTTCCGCTGCCGCCGGCAAGGATAATGATCTTCATATAAAGCCTTAATATGGTCTTGACTTTGCAACTTTTCAGCGCCTTGCCTGTCTATTCGACCAAAGGTCAAACTGAGGAGTTAAAAAGTTGCAAAATTGAGATGATGATCCACAAATTGTTTAAATTCTATTTTAAAACGCTCTTTGCCAAACCGGCAGGCATGTTCTCGAATTTGAGCAGGGTCAAATTCATGCCGAAGAAACCTATGAACTGCTTCTGTAAGGTGCTGTACCGTAGGGGCCTCAAAAAATATCCCCGTCTTCCCATTAACGACCGTTTCTAAAGCAGCCCCCTTTCCTAAAGCAATCACAGGCGTTCCCGCTGCCTGGGCCTCAACGACGACAATTCCAAAATCCTCCTCGGCAGCAAACAAAAATCCTTTGGCCCTTTTTAAATAATCGCGAACTACCGAATCGCTTTGATAACCGAGGATCTCGACATTTTTCCCCGCTTTTTTCTTAATCTTAGGCATATCGGGGCCATCCCCGATCACCACCAACTTTTGATCCGGCAAATAGGAAAAAGCCTCGACGATGAGATCGATATTTTTATAGGGGACCATTCGAGAAGCTGTGACAAAAAAGTCTTCTTTCTGGGTTTGAAGCTCGATCAAATGCGTGTCGACCGGCGGATAGATCACCGTTGCTTTCTTCCCATACACTTTTTCGATCCGCCGTGCGATATAATGAGAAATAGCGGCAAAATGATCGACTCGATTTAAAGAGGCAATATCCCAGTTGCGCAAATAATGCAGGGCGCATTTGGCGAGCATCTTCTGAACGCCTGAAAGCCCCTCAAGATAACGATGCGTCAAATCCCAAGCATACCGCATAGGGGTTAAACAATAACACAAATGGAGCTGGCCGGCATGAGTCAAGGCTCCCTTGGCAACCGCATGCGATGTCGAGATCACGAGATCATAACCACGCAGGTCCAATTGTTCGATAGCAAGGGGAAAAAGGGGCAAATAATAACGGTAGCCTTTCTTAGCAAATGGCATCTTTTGCAGAAAAGAAGAATGGACCTCCGCTTGGGCAAAAGAGGTCCCTTTCAAACGATCTACATCGTGAACTAACGTATAAATAGGACTAGGATAAAGCTCAGCAATTGCGCCAAGGGTCTTTTCCCCTCCCCCCATCGTCACCAGCCAATCATAAACAAGCGCAGTCTTCATCTATTCGTCTCTTGCTCTAGCCGTTTGAGCACTGTTAGACCATGGCTGTTCAATCGACGCTCGTGCAAGCACCATTCAGGATGCCTTTCTAAAAAGTCGACAACAGCAGGCCACAGGCCCCTTTTTTCCTTATCAAAAGAGGGATCGTACTCTGAATAATCACCGTGGTACTGATCATCATCTCTTGTTCCCCAAGGATCGCTTGTGTCATGCAAAGCAATGTATTTGTTGATTTTAGGGCAAAACTTTTCAAGCTCATAAGTCAAATGGCAATAAGTATGGAGCGAATCGATAAACAGCATGTCGCTTTGAGGAATGTCGATCTGCATATCGTTGCCTTTCCAAAACTGGAATGAAACATTCTGAGCTTCTGCCAGCTCGCGCGCTTTTTGCAAAGTATCCCAAGGGGGAAGGTCCAAGTCAATTCCAATATAAGAACCCTTCCCGGATACATTCTCTGAAAGCCCAATGATAATTCCCCAGGTAGAGACCATTGATCTAATCCCTATTTCCACAGCGCTTGCGCATTGGCTTGCAATTTCCCTTAAAACGGGCAAATGTTCATTAATATCTGAGGACTCTGAACAATAAGCAAGATAAGTTTTCTCCAGCTCTAATCTTTGCTGTTCATTCGCCTCAACATCGGATAGATTGCAGTTGAGCACACAGAGCAAACTTAAAATAAAATTCCTAACCCCTTTCTTCATATGAGCTCCTCTAAATTGTTGTTTTTCTTCATAGGTAATCGGTAAAATTTTGTAGGCGTCGATTTGCTTATACCAATGGTCGGTCCACAATTGTTCATAAGAAAAATACCGCTTCTTAAATTCCTCAGCCTTTTCTTCCAGAAAAGAAAACGTCACATCCTTCCAATCTTTGACGATCACGACCGGCAAATCACTGAACAGGGGATCTAAAGAAGAGGAGATTACGACCGGAAAAGCTCCTAGATAAAGGGCTTCCCAAGTTCGATGGCAATCAAGGCCATTGCCTCGCGGACTTAAAACAAATAAAGAATTGGCAATATCGGAAAAATATTCCTTCATTCCTTTTTGTCCGGAAACAAAACAATAAGGCTCTCTCACAAAATAATTATAAACATCTGAACGGAGATTAATATTCGTTTTTTTATTAAAATTCATATAAAGAAAATGTTGCTTAGGCGACTTTCTAAAATCTTCCCGCACATTCATTAAAAGTCCCACTTTCCCATGCGGCCAACAAAAATTCCCTAACCCTATCGGGATGGGGTGTAATTTAGGGTGAACACAGCCTTCAACATTTTGCCCAAACCAAGCCAGAATTTTTTCATCATCCAACATCGATTGATAACTACCCGGAATCATCCGGTCACTGTTATGGGTAATCAAGACATAAGGATAAATCAGATGGGGATGGACCTTTTCAAAAAAGTTGGATAAAAAATCGGTCTTAACAAAAATCGTGCTTCCAAAAGCAACTTCCCTAAAATTGATCTTTTCATTCGTCTCATCATAAATGTAATCAGCATGAGCTCGAAAGGTATCACCCGATAAAAAAGGTTCTATCGACTTTCTATCATCTGATAAAAGCCTTGATTGAAAGGCCAACAACATTAAAACGATATACCCAAACAAGGTCAAAAACATAATAGCTACTCAATTTCGAAGATGTCATCAATTCTCTTTAAGATCGTAAGGCCATGATTATTGAGCCGGCGTTTTAATAAGCACCATTCTGGATGCTTTTCGAGAAAATCTTCTATCGCAGGCCACAATCCCCTCTTTTGCCTATCAATAGAAGAATCATATTCTGAATAATCTCCCCGATATTGATCATCATCACGAGAACTCCAAGGGTCGCTTGTGTCATGGACAACAATATATTTGCGGACTTTAGAGGAAAATTTCTCAAGTTCATAAGTCAAGTGGCAATATGTATGAATGAAATCGATAAACAGCATATCGGTCAAAGGAATATCGATTTCCATATCGCTACCTTTCTGAAACTGAAATGACATCTCCTCAGATTCAGCTATTTCACGCACTTTTTCCAAAATGGCCCTAGGAGGGGATTTGGGATCAATCCCCAAATAAAAACGATCTACAAAAGGACTTTCGGAAAGCCCTTGCAAAATCCCCCATATAGGCGCCATTGAACTGACCCCTATTTGAACAACTCCTGAACATTCTCTGGAAAGCTCATCTAAAATAGGTAAGTGCTCATTAATGTCTGAAGAAGTTTTACAATGGGAAAGATAAATTCTCTCTAATTCAGACTTCTTTGACGTATCTTTTGAGGCATTCTGCAAATAAAACTTCAGCATATTAAAGCTGTTTGATAACAGCTTTTTAACTTTTTTCCTGTAATACTTTCCCCTGATCTGCTTTTTTTCCTCTGGGGGAAGCGACATATTTTTATAAGCATCGATTTGCTTAAACCAATAATCTGCCCATAAAGGCTCGCAAGAAAAATTTTGTTTTTTTATCTCATCTAACTTTTCTGCAAGAAAGGGAAAATCGATCTCCTTCCAGTTTTGAGTGACCACGACGGGCAAATCTCTAAAGATAGGATCAAGGGAAGAAGGTCCAACAATAGGAATAGCCCCAAGATAGAGGGCTTCCCACGTTCGATGGCAATCTAAGGCGTTGCCTCGGGGGCTCAAGACAAAAAAAGAGCTAGCGATGTCGGAAAAATACTCTTCAACACTTCTGTCTTTTGCACTAAAACAATAGTTTTCATGAATAAATTGATAATAAATATCTGATCGGAAAATAAATCGATTTTTCCTATTAAAATTCATATAAAGGAGATGCTTTTTAGGAACCTCGCTAAATTTGTCCCGAATATCGACCAAACTTTCGATATGGCCAAACGGCCAGCAATAATTTGCCAATCCTGTTGGAATAGGATGTAATTTAGGATGAACGCAATCCTCTACATTATTCCCAAACCATGCCAAGACTTTGTCATCCCCGAGCAAGAAATCATAATCTCCGGGAATAGACTCCTCGCTATTATGCGTGATCAATACATACGGATAGACAATATGAGGGTGTATTTGCTCAAAAAATCTAGGTAAAAGGTCTGTTTTTACGAAAATTGTCGTTCCAAACTGCATTCTTTTAAAATTCAAAAGTCCATAATTCTCATCAAAAACGTAATCTGCATGCTCTAGGAAAGTATCCCCCGAAAGAAATGGAGCGATCGACTTTCTCTCCCCAACCAAAAGCTCTGTTCTAAAACCAAAACAGAAAATAGCGACAGCGGTCAAAACACTTCGCAAAATAAGCAGCATGGGACACACTCAAAAAATTCTGATAGCGAATATTTCTACCGACAGCTCCTAATAATGTCAAAGAAGTTTTTCAAAAAAAGACAAACTTTAAATGCTGATTTCATTTGACAGAAAGCACTCTGCAAAAGTAGGATTTCCCTTCATCTTTGGAATAGGAAAGAGCATGAAAGATCTTGCAGAAAACAACCTCATCCGATTCAAGAACATTTCTAGAAAAAAAGATGCCATCTACGCCAACTTCAAAGTAAAGGGTGTGAGAGGCGGAGTCAATTTTTCCGCATCGATCACAGTGGACATTTCTGCTGCTGAAGTCCATCCTGGCGATGTGTTAGAAAAAATTATCGACGAGTGTGCCCGTATAGGGGTAAAAGAGTTCAAAAAAGCTGAGTTTCAATTTGAAGGACTCGCTTCCGTCTAAGAGACTGTCTACGAACTTGGGTTTCGTCGAATTTTTGGATTATTTTGGCCAATTTTTGTTTCTTTTTCGGGGGGTAATATACGCAATGTTGATATTACCCCCCGAAAAAGAAACAAAAACTGGCTCAAAAGAACCGAAAAATCGACAGAAACCAAGTTCGTAGACAGTCTCTAAGAATTTGTCATTTTCATCTGGGTGTGGCGCAGCTTGGCTAGCGCACTAGCATGGGGTGCTAGGGGTCGAAGGTTCAAATCCTTTCACCCAGATTTTCTTAATATACAAAGTGTCTCTACATGGTTTGTTCCGGGAAAAAGCAGATAGGCCTCAGCTTTTTCCACATGCCACCCCGCATCAATTAATTTCTGACAATCGCGCTGAAATGATTGAAACCCACAGCTGACGTAAATCAATTGTTTGACATGCTGGCTTGTTAGGATTTTCTTCAAGAGAAGAGGATCGATTCCTTTGCGCGGAGGATCCACAACCACAATGTCGGCCTGATCGACCAAATCCACCACTTCTTCCGCCTTCCCCAAAACAAAAGACACCCGTTTTTGGACATCGCCTTTAAGCTGCAAGCGGGACAGGTGAAAACACTCCTCTGCATAGGAATTGATCTCGGAACAGATAACGCGTTCGCTCAACTCGGCAAGGCTCAACCCTATCACGCCTATGCCCGCATAAAACTCAACGATCCGACACCCCTTCATGACGGTTTGCCGAATGGATTCTAAAATTTTTTCAAACAAATTCAAATGCGCTTGTGCAAAACAGGCCGGATGCAAGGCGAAAGGAATCCCCTGCAAAGTCTCCCAGAGATATGGCTCTCCCGCAACTAATTCCCACCGCTGCCCAAAAATGAGGTTGGTCGATTCAGGTTGATAATTGACCCAAATCCCTAGAAAAATCCTCTCTAAATAGAGCTGCTTTGCCAAACGCTCTACCAACGGGTCTTTTCCTTTTTTGTTGACAACCAAAGTTAACTGAACCCGTCTGCTTTTACGCTCAACAATAAATTGTAAATAGCGTAGAGTTCCCGTTAATTTCTCTTCTTGGTAAGGGGGTAGCTTTAATTCAATAATTTTTTGTCTGACGAGCTCGTAGGCCTTGTTAATTGCCGGGTGGTGAAGCGGACAGTCCGGAATAGAAACAACTTCATGAGAGCCTTTTTTAAATAAGCCGATCTCAGGGTTGATTGAAGTTCCTCTTACAGCTAATTTAGAGCGCGTTCTCCATTGAGTAATTTCTTGAAACTGCAAAGGCACAACAAGATTAGGATCTAAAGAATTAAAAAATAATGTTACATCATTGAGGATGGGCGGGGTTGTCACCGCGTCTTGCATTTCACAGCCAGAACAAAGAGGGAAATGCTGGCAGCGGATCTGAAAAGTTGGAATTGTGGAAAACTCTGTCATTAGCCGTTAGCAAAGTTTGTCGATGAATTGTCGATTGTCGATATCCCCGATTTTATGATCAGACTTTAGACAACTCATCAACACTTTTTTTTCATAGTAAAAGCAGGGGGTTATCAACATTTCCACAATGATAGAAGAGGAAGAAAATAATAGATATACCTAATCTCCTCTATGAGATAAAATAGGCTTTTTGAACTAAAGTTTAGATATGTCAACACCATTTTCACCATCTTTGTTTTTCATTTTAGAGCAGTATGCTCATGCAGATCTTTTTGAAGGATGCGCGTATGTATGGGATGCTTTAGCGCGATTATCTGACTACTTGAATGGACAAATCCTGGGAAAGATCGAAGTCGATATTCCATCATCAGTGCATTTAGTCAATCCTTCGCAAATTTCCATTGGGACTGGAACTGTAGTGGAACCGGGCGCTTACATACAGGGTCCTTGCATTATTGGAAATAATTGTCTGGTTCGCCATGGAGC
This sequence comes from uncultured bacterium, assembly GCA_964516795.1. Classification (GTDB taxonomy): domain Bacteria; phylum Chlamydiota; class Chlamydiia; order Chlamydiales; family Rhabdochlamydiaceae; genus Acherontichlamydia. The sequence goes on along the minus strand of CAZEYJ010000094.1, from coordinate 1,459 downwards.
TTACATTCGAGGAGATTTGATTACGGGAGAAGCTTGTGTTATCGGCCACGATACGGAAATCAAGCATTCCATTTTATTGGACCGTTCTTGCGCTGCTCATTTTAATTATGTCGGCGATTCGATTTTAGGTAATCGGGTCAATCTTGGCGCAGGGGTTAAATGTGCCAATTTGAAACTAGATCACTCTCCCGTCGTTGTCCATTTTGAAGGAGCTCGTTATGAAACGGGACTGAAGAAAATGGGGGCGATCATAGGCGATGGGGCCCAATTAGGGTGCAACAGCGTTACCAATCCTGGGATCTTGATCGGGCGCAATGCCGTAGTCTACCCATGCGTCAACGTTCAAAGGAATGTCCCAGAGGGAGAGAGGGCTAAGACTTCTTTGCAAAAATATCAGACAATGACAAATGGAGCGATAGGGTCATGACAGCTGGAGTGGAAACGAAGAGTAATTTAACGGAATTATCAAAGAATGGACCTTCCCATTTCTTTTTTTATCGGGACAAGATCGAGCAAGAGGTCGCTAAGAGCATTATTGCTTTGGGGGAAAAGACCAAGCTGCGCGATGCATGTGAATATGCTTTGACTAATGGCGGCAAGCGGTTTCGCCCTTTGATCGTATTATTGATTGCTGAAGCTTTAGGTCATGGGCTGAATGTTTATCCTTCAGCTCTCAGCGTAGAATTTTTCCATACTGCATCTCTGATAGCCGATGATCTTCCTTGCATGGACAATGATGATGAACGAAGGGAGAAACCTTCTTTGCACAAGGTTTACGGCGAAACAATTGCGCTTTTATCTAGTTATGCCTTGATCACAGCGGCGTTTGAAAAGATCCATGCCAATGCCATGGTCATGCAGCAGGCCGGCCCTCCTTTTTCTCAATTTAGTGATCGAGCTTGTGTGATCGCTTTAGAGGCGGCCACATATTGTTCTGGAATTCTAGGGGCCACAGGTGGGCAATTTTTCGACTTATTTCCCCCTAGCCAAAGCTTGGAAACGGTTAAGCAGGTGATCTACAAAAAAACTGTGACGTTATTTGAAGTTTCTTTTGTTTTAGGCTGGGTCTTCGGCGGAGGCGACGTGAGCAAGTTGGACCGCGTAAGAAAAGCTGCCTACCATTTTGGGATGGCCTTTCAGACTGCGGATGATTTAGGCGATATGTTGCAAGATGAGAAGAAACAGCGGGAGATCAGCGTCGCCCGTTTTATTGGAAAAGAGAGGGCCCTTCTCTATTTTGATGAAGAGATGCGCAATTTACAGAAGGTTTTGCAAGAGCTTAAGCTTTACACTCCTTCTTTTGAAAAAATGTGCCAAATTCTTGTGAAGTACGCTGCCAACAATTCTCAGTCTCTTTGCTGATTTTAACGTATACCGAACGTGAAATCCAATTTTTGAGACACGTTCGGTATATCCCTGGATTCTAAAAAAATATAAGGGAGATCCCTTTTTCAATGGG
>CAZEYJ010000093.1:0-10146 GCA_964516795.1 uncultured bacterium | reverse complement strand
TCATCCACCTTTATTATAAGTGTTTAATTTCTTATTGTTTAAAAATGTAAAATGATTTGTTTTGTTTCTTTTGTCTTAATATAAAATTAATCGTTTTGTTTTATAATTGTTATAAGAATAGTAATTTAATGGTGGTTTTATGTCTAATAAAATGAATGGCCAGTTAGGCCTCCCCCAAAATGTTGCCTGTTCGTTTTATTCCAAAGAGAACGGCGATATCGGTTTTCTTAAGAGTGAAGGGCAGGATGTAACGGCTGAAATTGGTACGGGCGAGATGGAGGGAAGACCTGTGATTCGTCTAAACCTTGCAAGTCTTGGTTACACGGGCCTTTTGGGCAAGTTGCGTTGGTTCTTTAGATCTGATGATCAGCGAAGTTCTGATGATGCGCGGATTAAACAGGTGTTAACATCCTTAAAATTTAGTGAGGACGTATTACAGAAGATCTATAACCATTTAGGAAACGATGATCAGGCCCAGGGAGAAAAGCGATTTTTAAGCTATGTGCGCAACGGAAAAATTACATTTGAGAGGGTAGGATTTTCTAACAAAGAAGGCCAAGGGAGCCGTTCCAAGTTCTACATTGTGATCAATGACCAAAAAGGAGCGGGGGGACTCAATAGGTTCTTTATTGGATTTAGCCAAAAAGGTACACCTTGCGCGGTCCTTGAGTCCAGAGGAGAAGAAGGAAAAAAACTTTCTGCACCTCCAGAGTGTGCTCACGGCCTGAAAGGAGCTCATATCGCTCATATTAAGAGATACGAAGAGGGCAATTCAGCAACCGTCAAAGTAATGAAGCTGGGCGGGATGAGCCTAGAGAAATTACTTGTTAGGCTGAAAAAGAGTAAGATTGATTTATCGCAAGCACAGCGTTTAGAGATATACCGCAATATCTTCTCAGTTCTTGCGCAACTTCATGGTCAAGGAATTGTCCACCGAGATGTAAAAGAAGCAAACTTAGTATTACAGGAATTGGGAAAACAACTTAAGAGTCTAGAACTCATGCTCATTGATCTCGATACGCTTAAAAAAGAAAATGAATCCTGCAGCCCGATTGATGGTACTTTTCTTTATTTTTCTCCAGAACGCTTTCCTGCTGCCAAAAAGCGGGCCGAGGAATTAATAGAACAAAAAGAGAAAAAGAAAAGAATCTCCCCTAGTTATCAAGCTGATCCTAAGGATGATGTATGGGCGGCCCTGATGATGATTTGCAGTATCGAATGGGAAGTGAGTCAAAGAGGAGGGGAAAGTCTTTTAAGTGCGCCCTTTTTGAAGAGATATCATCACTTCATGGAAAATCGGCTTTCAATCGCAGGAGAAAGAGACAGGTTTCGCAGGTACATAGCAGCGTGTGAGTATTCTATAGAAGGGATTGGAGATCTTTTTAGTAAAGATGAAGTCAACGATCTGTTTTACAGTCTACAATCTTCTAAAGATTTTCCCCTAGACGCTGTTGTCAGACAAGCCGCTTCTTTGAAAGCGGAAAAGCGGTCTTCTGCTCAGGAGCTTCATGAGAAAATAGAGAAGCTTCAGCATGATAGTTCAGGGGGAGAAGAGCCTAAAAAAGTGTCCGATTTAAGCGAAACATCTCGCCTCCTGGAACATCGTGTGGTTGGTGTACAGGCGGCAGGAGCTGGGAGTGAGAGTATTGTGACTTCTATTTTTGCTTCTATCCAAGGCTTTTTTCAGAATCTTTAATGAGTTAAGAACAGGGCAAAAACCCTGGCTTTGCATCAAATCCGGGCAAAAATCATCGAATTTTTCCGCGAAGGAGAGTTTTGCTCCTCCTTGAGTCGCGAGGCCTTTGTCTTCTTTTCGCAAGGCTGCTTGGCTTCCCCTTCTTTAAACGTGAGGGGGCCGCCTTGCGTCAAGCAGCACAACAGCTCCTGTCGCCAGCTTTTGAGGCTTTTTCGATCACACGCGCAGTTTTGTCGATAACTCATTCTATTATAGCGTCTTGCGTTTATTGTTGTTTTGTGAGCTCAGTAAAAATTTGTTGAGATCGCGAAGGTGTGGGCTGGTTTGCTTGCGGTTACGATAGAAGTGGAAGGGGGATATGCTCTTCTGGAGTTTTTGTAAGGGGCTTATTTCTAATGATGCAATTACCTTTTCTTTTCTTTGTAAGTGTTTAATTGTTTGATGTTTGCTTGTTAATTTACTTTTTTTTCTTTCTTAATATAAAATTTGCAAATTTATTGTATAATGAGTGTAACAATAATAGTAGTTTAATGGTGGTCTTTATGGTTTCTGATGTTTCTCTTTCTCGTAAAGGAGGAAAGATCGCGTTTTTAGGCGACGATCAATTAGATGTAACTGAGACGATTCGCACAATGCAGAGCAGGCCTGTCATTTGCCTGACGCGTTCAAGTCTTGGTTATGCTGGCCGTTTGGGAGCTTTACGTTGGTTCTTTAGTGCTGATCAGCGGATTAATGAGGTTTTAAAATCTCTAAATTTTAGTGAGGATGCATTAAATAAGATCTACTCTTCCTTAGGAGAGGGTGATAAAAGAAAAGGGAGAAAGCAATTTTTAAATTATGTGCGCAAAGGTCAAATTACCCTTGAGAGGATAGGATATTCAAAAAATGAAGAGAAAGGGAAGCCTGCTAAGTTCTATATTGTCATCGGTGACCAGAAAAAAGCGGGAGGATGCAATACGTTCTCTATTGGATTTAGTCGGAAAGGAACAGCGCGCGGGATACTTAAGCCTCTTCAATCTTTCAACCCTCAATTAACAGATCATGCCTATGTAATAAAAGGAGAGGGGATCGCTAGTATTAAGAATTTCGAAGCAGGTGTTAAAGCAACTAAGCTGGGAGGAAAGGATTTAAAATCTACACTGAAAGAAATTAGCTCTTTATCAAAAGAAGATCGCTTGGTTTTGTATGGAAATATTTTTTCAGTTCTTGATGAAATTCATAAAAAAGGATTAGTTCATCGGGATATCAAGTTAGAAAATATGGTTTGGTCTTCCGAGCAAAGTCTAACTACGGATAAGAGAGTGATGGCAATAGATCTCGACTACGTTGCAAAACAAGGAGAAACATGTTCAGTAGCTGATGGAACTCCTTTGTATTTTTCCCCAGAACACATGCAATCTTTTGTGGTAGCAATGGGTCGAGGTTATACAGCAGACTCTAAGGATGATGTTTGGGCAGCAATGCTAATGATCTGTGCAATAGAAAATGAGGTAAGCCCAAATGAACGTCTTATAAGTCAGGGATTTTTGGATAGATTTAACGCATATAGCGGTATTCAAGAAGGTAGGCTAATGACGATAATGAAATCGAGGCTTGAGCATTTGAAATCGAGCACAAATCTTTTTCATGGGATAGAGGCTGAATATCCTATGGACTGTATTGTTCAGAAAGCCGCAAAAGCAGAGACAAGGTCTTCAGCGAATGAGCTCTTAAACCAAATAAATTTCGAAAAGGGGCGAATGGTGGATTGGGAAAAGAGGCAAGTGGATTCGAGGATTTCTATGAAAATCTTGGGTGAAATTTATAATCAGCCAGCTTCGTCTTCATCAACCGGGGGCCATGGCTTTCTTAAGTCTTTTAAACGCATTTTTAATTGAGGCTGAGGTCTTCGGGGATCATCGAGAGGGTGGCGTATTTGCCGCCCATTTCGCGTAGGATCGACTGCCAGATTTTTTCCGGAGCGGTCTCGAAGATGTGCTTGGCCGATCCGGGATGGAGGAACCAGCCGCCGCTGAGGAACTCCCTTTCGAGCTGCCCTGCCCCCCATCCGGCATAGCCAAAGCAGAGGCGGACCGACGGCCCGTGGGGATCGGCGATCGCTTCCTGGAGGAACTGGAGGTCTCCGCCGAGATAGACCCCTTCGCAGAGCTTGAGGGTCTGGTCGGGGATGTGGTCGGAGGAGTGGAGGAGCATCATCTGGTTGGGCTGGATCGGCCCGCCGGCGCGAAGCTCGACGTTGCCATTGTGCAGTTCCTTGATATTCAAAATCTCTTCAGGCAGTTCCATTTCGAGGTTTTTATTGATGATCAGTCCAAATGACCCGGTCGGGCTATGCTCGCAGATGATGATCACGCTGCGGAAATAGATGCCCGTATCGATGTCGGGGCTGGCGATGAGAAATGAGCCTTTGGTCAGTTGGGAATAGGGAGCTGATTCCATGGCCTATCCTCTAGTTGGCTGCTTCAACGAGCTGCTGGTTGTAGAGGCGGAGGTTGTCCGCTAGCGCATCGGCTTGGCGTAGGAGCTCGGCAAAATCCTTGGAGAACTGCTCATTGCTCAAGATCATCTCTTTTTCCGAAGAGATCTCCGCTCGGTCGATCAGCATTGAAAGGCGGGACATCGCCGTATTGATGTCATCGACCTCTGTCTCAAAGTAGTTCTTAAAGCCTTGGGGCGTATCGAGGGCGTTGAGGACGGTCATCCGCTGCGCCCTTTGCCGCTGCCAGCTCTTGTTCAGGTGGAATAAGAGCCCATAGTGGTTGACGTCGTTCATCAGGGTATTGGCCTTGCTCATGACGGCGTTTAATCGCAGGTAGAGGTCCTCTTCGTTGATCAATTTGCCGAGGGTCCCTTTTCCATCGGCGATGTCTTTGCCGATCAGATCGAAAGATTGGGAGGCGCTCTGCAGGTTTTTAACGACGGCGCCGGCGTTTGCAAAGACGCCCCCTTCGTTGAGCTGGGCGATCGCATCTTGGACGTCTGCCATCGTGTGGTTGAATTGCTGGACTCCTGTTTTGATCTCAGGGAGCAGCTGCAGGTCGTTGGCCGATTTGGCTGTCGCTTTGACCTCATCCATGGCGCTTCCGAAGGAGCGGACGGCATTGCCGAGGTCATCTCCATTTTTCTGGATCCACCGGTTGACCTCGTTGAGGGTGATTTCGAAGTGGTTGGCAAGGTCTGTCAGTTCGTACAGGGCATTTTCGATCGGATCGACCGATTCGGCGTAGATCGGCTGGTTGGTGACGAGCTGAGGGGTGACCCCTTTAGGCGCGGGTTTGGGGGTGATCGCAATCGATTTCTCTCCTAAAAGGCCTGAAGTTTGGATCGAGATCTCATCGGTATCGTAGACTTTGACGTGGGAATCGATCTTGAGCGTAAGCTGGTAGAAATAGATCCTGCCGAGCATATCGGTGGAGGGGGCGTTGCGGGCATCGTAGATCTCTTCGATCGCGACCACTTCGCCAATGGGCTTTCCGGCGAACATGACCCGTGTTCCGACATTGATCTTGTTGATATTTGAAAAACGGACATAGATGGTCTCCTTGCCATCTCCCACGCTGGGCTTGAGGAACATGATCAAGGAAACAACCAAAAAGCAGGCAGCGACGACGAAAACGCCGATCAACATGTTCTTCGTCTGTTCACCCATGGCGGTTTTTCTCCTTCAAGGTTCTAGGGTCCTGTGAAATTGTGCAATATAAAAACTTGATCAGCGGATCGTCGATCTTGATAAAAGCGTCAGGTTCCGCAAGATGGGCGATCTTCCCATCGCGGATCAAAGCCATCCGGTCGCTGATATACAGAGCTGAGAACATGTCGTGGGTCACCACGATGCTTGTTGCTTTGAGCTCTTCTTGCGTTTTAACGATTAGCTCATTAATTTGCATCGCAATAATTGGATCCAGGCCTGTCGTCGGCTCGTCGTAGAGGATAATCTGGGGGCGGTAGACGATCACGCGGGCCAGCGCAGCACGCTTGCGCATCCCTCCCGATAGCTCAGAGGGCATTTTCTTTTGGGTCCCTGCGAGGCCGACGAGATCAAGGGCGTGGCCGACCCGGTCAGTGATTTCAGCATGGGAGAATTTTTTTCCTGTCTTGGGGTCTCCATGCTCTCGCAGATAAAAGGCGGCATTGTCCTCCACCGACATCGAGTCAAACAGGGCCCCTCCCTGGAACAGCATCCCCATATTGCTCACAGCTTTGAGGAGCTTGCCTCCCGATAGATCGGTGATGACGACGCCGTCGACCGTCACCGAGCCCTCGTCAGGTTTTAAAATCCCAATGATGTGCTTGAGGAGGACGCTTTTTCCGATCCCCGAAGGCCCTAAGATAACAAGGGTCTCTCCGCTGATCACATCGAGGTCCATGCCGGCAAGGACTTGGAGCTGGCCAAATTTTTTCCAGAGGTTGCGGATGGTGATCATCTCGAAAGCTCCTCGAGGTGGTCGTGGAGGATATTGAGACCGACTGTGATAAAGAAGTTGACGAAGAGGATGCAGCAGTAGGTGATGACAACGCTATTTGTCGTCGCCCTTCCGACTCCTGCGGCCCCTCCCGAGGTCTTCAATCCTTTGTAGCATGCGATCGTCATGATGAGGACGGCAAAGACAAATCCCTTGACGACCCCTGTCAAAAAGTCGAAATAGGTGATGTGGATCGGCATCGGATCGAAGTAGGTGTTCGGCGCCATTCCGAAGAAATAGACGGCGACCAGATATCCGCCGAAGATCCCCATCACGATGCTAAAAATGACCAGCAGAGGGATCATGAACGTTCCTGCGATAAACCGAGGGGAGATGAGATAGCGGTTGGGATTGACGGCCATGGTTTTCAGGGCATCGACTTGTTCCGTCACCTGCATCGAACCGAGCTCTGCGCACATGGCTGCGCCGACTCGTCCTGTGACCATGAAGGCCGTGAGGACGGGCCCAAGCTCCGTCATCATCGCTTTTGCCACCATGAGCCCCGTGACAGAGGCAAGCCCTTTGTCAGACAATTGGTAGAAAGATTGGGCGGCGAGCACCATCCCTGTTGAGAGCCCTGTGATCGCTACTACAGGCAGCGAGGCGACGCCGATATCGAAGAACTGGCGCAACACCAAATAAAGATGCGGAGGACGGCGCATCGTCGATTTTGTGACATCGATGATCAGCGTTGTGTATTCGCCGATCGAAACCAAAAAGGAGAGCATCCCCATCACTTTTTTCATCAGGGGGCTCAGCTCATTGCGCACTTTTGTCGAAACGGGTTTTGGATCTGCCGGCAAAACAACCTTCCCAGTTCATTTAGAGACTGTCAGAGGGAAAATAAGTATGTTATAAGCAGCCTCTTTTTCGGATTGTATAGGAAGCGCTATTTGGGGTCAAATCATGGAATTTAGGCTGGTTTCACTTTTTAATCTCCCTTATCCACTTTATTGGAGATGCCTTTCTTGACATTGGAGCAATTGATGATCCAGTCAAACTTAATGCTGAAAGAGCATGGGGGGGGGAGTTTCCGGATAGATTTCAAGCTAAGAAAGAGGCTTTTGATGCAAGGTTAGCTCAACAGTTGCAAATGAGAGTTGAAAGGCTAGCTCTTTCCCAAAGCTTGTAAAAGGATGAGCCTCCGGCGGAGAGCCGGAGGCTTTTTTTTAGATCATTTATGCGCCGCGGCTGCGTTTTTCGATGAGCTGGGTGCCGATGTCGAGGACTTTTCGGCTTGTTTCCTGCGCTGTGTTTTGACCGCCTTTCGCTTCATCAAAACGGACTTGGGTGATGAGGGTCCGTTTCGCTTCGTCCTGGGTTGTCCAGCTGCGGAAGAGGGTTTCGGCCCCGCTGTTGATGCTAGGAAGGGCTTTTGCGGCAGTGGTAAGGGTTGTGCGCATGAATTGGTTGTCTTTGAACTTTGCGGCGATCGCCTGGAAGATGCCTTGAGCGGCCGGTGGCTGTGTGGTGGCATCTGCAATTTTTGGGAAGAAAGCAGAGCCGATTCCGGCTGCTCCTTGAAGAAATGTGATGCCAAACGTCAGTCCAGATTGGAGCCGCATGCAGCCCACGACATCTTTTGTTGCCTTCATGTATTGATCAAGCTGGAGGAGGAGCTGTTCGGTGTGATCGTGCAGATACTGGTTAAACGTGCCGGCGATATCTGCAAGGGCTTTGAGCACTTGGTAGATGATCGCGTTTTCTTGGACCATCTGATCAGTAGGCGCTGATTTTTCGAGAGGAATTGGCGGCAGCGGAGGAAGAACGGGTTGGTTACTGAAGGCTTCTAGCATGGAGATTCTCCTTAAAATTTTTAAATAAAGGCTTCTGATACGGTTTGGTTCGAACGCATGGCCATGTTCACAAATTGGGTCGATTTGGCATGGGTCGCGCTAAGCCCGTCCAGGATGTTTTCAATTGATCTTGTCGTGTTATCGATCATTTCTTGTTCAACGGTGATCTTTGATTTTGTATCGATCTGGTCAGCCTCGAGCCAGAGGGTCTTAGCATCGGTATAGCCTTTGCCGATGGTGGTGGCGCCGTCAAAGAGGGCTAGCGATGTTTGTGCGATGAGGATTGCTTTGTCGAGGAAATTGATCCCGGACCAGGCAAAGGCTCCTGCCGAGCCAAAAATCCCGATCGTAGCTGCAAGAAGCCCTACAGACGCGGGAAGGATCATGGCAAGAAGCTGCCGCTTTTCTTCGTCTTCATGGGCAAGTTTTTTTGCGATCCAGTCCCAAATGCCCGTTTCAGTTAAAAGGAGGTTCGCAAGAGAGACGATCCCTGATCCGATCATTGCGCCACCGACTAAGGCTCCCGCACCTGTAGCCACGAGAGAGATCCCGATGACGATAGAAAGGGCAGAGAGGAGGGAGGTGGCAATTTTTTGGAGCATCGACCAGACGTTGGAGGATTTGGCATGCTCGGCGGACTCTTTAAGTTTTTGCAGGTTTTCTGCGCTGAGTTCTTGAAGGGTAAGGCGGAATGATTCGAGGCGGAGGCCGAGATTGGAGATGAGCTTGTCTCCAAAGGAGCGGAAAGCTTCCATTGCAGCTAAAAAGCGCAATTCGCTCAAGGTGGGCGGTGTTGCATCGGCAGGGATGGCCTTGCCAGTTTGCGAAGGGGGGATAAGGACCGGCCTATCGATCGTCAGCTCCGGAAGCTGAGGTTGAAGAGGCGATGCTGACATCTTGTCTCGCAGGGGCGGCTGGATGTTCAATCGCGATCCAATAGGGCAGTGGAGCTGGTCTAATGCGGGCGTCGTCGGTTGGGAAGTTAGGTTAATTGGGAGCATGGGATTGACAGTGTGTGCGTTTAAGGACTTGGATTTTTTCTGCAAGTTTTTGCTCAGCTTCAGATTCGGCTTTAAGGCGAGCTTCTGCTGCAGTAAAGGCTTTGAGCGCTTCGGAAGGATCGTTTAAAGAGAGGTAGCATTCGCCGGCGTGGAAATGGGCAAAAGGGTCTTCATTATTAAGAAGGGCGACCATCGCCCAGGCGTGCAGCGCCGCGGTGTACTCCTTCCTCATTTGTTCTGAAGAGGCGAGCCCGAGCCAAAATCCGTGGTTGAACGGATTGACGAGGATGAGCTGAGTGAAAAGCTGGGCAGCCGTCTCGTAGTTGCCTTCTTGGTACAAACTGTAAGCGCTTGCGTACAGGGTGTTCTGCTCTTGTTCAGAGAGAGGTTTCCCTTGAGGCATGTTGATCAGCTCGGCGATTTTTTTTTCAAAATCGATCGTCATTTAGGACCGCAGTTTAGAAATAATGGATTCGATGTGGCGGATCAGCATTTCGAGGGTTTTTTGGGCGCTTTCCGTGTATTTGAGCCTGTCTTCAAAGGTTTGGTTCATGAACATCGTCGTCTCATTGACCTTCGTGACCTGGTCTTTCACAGTGCTGTCAAGAAGGGAGAGGGTGGTCTCGATATCGTCTGCTTTGAAGAGGAAGTCTTCTTCTCTGAGCGTTTCTGCCGTGGCTCCAAGAATGCGGGGGTTGAGCGCGTGGATCCGCTCGATCGTTTCCCTCATTTCAGGATCTTGAGCGAAATTCGCGTCTTTTTTGTCTTTTTTGTGATGGGTGAGGGTGTCGATGAGCTTTTGCAGGTCGCGGTTTTGCGCATTTAATGTGTTCAACTGCAGAAGAAGGTCGCTATTTCTCCCTTCTGTGCGCTGAAAGACTGTATCGTAAACTTCTAAAGAGACGGAGCCGAGGTTGTAACCGATCGCGGGCATGGAGACCTTCCCTTATTTTTTATCAGAGATTTCATTGGAAAGTGCAAGAGCATATCAGGAGGCTGGCATTTGTTCAATGCTAACAAATTCTTCAACGAGGCAGATACATTTGGATCATTTTTTTAGGAAAGGTGGCCACTAGAGACATGTCGGGTGACATGCGCTTCGCCAGGTCCCCTGCGACCCCTCATTGAGCCTCATTTCGCTTTGTAAAATCGCGTGCTCATCGGAGGGGCGTACACAGTACTGCCCCTCC
>CAZEYJ010000092.1:0-7670 GCA_964516795.1 uncultured bacterium | reverse complement strand
GTAGATTTAGATAAGTTTGATGGAACGGATTAAGACAAAAGAATTGTTTTGAGCCCTGCAGGGACTATAGCAAGAAAAGCTCTTTGTTCTTGCCGGTTGAATCCTCCAGTCTATTGTGGTAGACTCTCCTTCCTAATCGCTTGGAGGGAATGCCATGGTTCAACATCGGGGCTGGATTGCTTTGGACATCGATGGGACGATCACAGATCAGCTGCATCATGTTCCGCCTGAGGTCTGTAACTACCTTAAGTCTTTGTATATCAGAGGTTGGCAGGTCGTTTTTATCACGGGGAGGACTTTTTCTTTTGGCTTCAGCGTCCTCAATGTCCTCGACTTTCCTTTTTTCCTAGCGGTGCAGAACGGCGCCGATATCTTAAGAATGCCCGATCAGGCCCTGGTATCGCAGAGTTATCTGCCGGGAGGGATGATCTCTTCTCTAGAAAAAATTTACTCCGGCCAGACAGAAGATTTTATCATTTATGCCGGGTACCAGAAAGGAGACTTTTGCTATTACCGCCCCGAGCGGTTTTCTGAGGGGCTGATGGTTCATTTGGAGAAGATCAAGGCCCTTTCCCCTGAGCCATGGAGGGCAGTCGAGACATTCGAGTTTGCCAAGGGGGAGGCTTTCCCTCTGATCAAGTGCCTGGGATCAGAAGCGATGATGTCGGCTGTTCAGCAGGAGCTTGGCCAAGTTGAAGGGATTTGCGCGACATTGATCCGCGATCCGCTGGAGGAAGGGGTGTATTTGAATTTGGTAACCGACCGCCTCGCGAGCAAGGGAAATGCCTTGGAGCGGGTGATGCAGCAGTTTGGCAAGAGAGGACTTGTGATTGCCGCCGGAGATGATCGGAATGATATCAGCATGCTCAACGCGGCCGATGTGAGCATTGTCATGCAGACGGCGCCTATCGAGATGCTTGCGGATGCGGACATTATAGCCAAACCCGCTTCAGATTGCGGTGTGATCGGCGCGTTGGAAGAGGCGGTGGGCCGTGCTGGATAATCAGGCAGAAGAGTTAAAGCGAAAGCCGATCGAACTGAATTTAGCGGCGGCAAAAAAGAGGAAAAGCCTGCAGACGGGGTTTGTCCATCATTGCTATGCGAGCCTTCCGGGAGAGAGGGAGGACACGATCCCGGTCTATGAGAATTTCTGTTATGCGCTGGCCTTGCTGCGGAGCCGTTTAAGCGACCATGTGCTTGAGGCCAAGGCGCTGCTGGAAAAGTTGATCGCTTTTGAGGTGGGAGGCAATTTCCCTATCTATTTGCACGAGTATCCCGAGTGCAAAGACCGTTCTTTGAGCCTTCAGGCGCTTCCTATTTTGCATTGGGCCCTTGCCGATTTTCGGCCAGTCCTTGGAGAGGGGCTTTGCGGACAGATCGAAGGGGTGCTCCGGCGGATCCTCATTCACGCAGAGAGGGTCCACGCAGAAAGGCCCTTAGCTCTATCTAGCTGGGTGAAATGGAAGGGGTATGCCGCTCCGGAAGAGATAGGGGAGATGACCTTTTCTTCCGCTGCGCAGTGGGCCGATTATCTGATCGCCCTGCAGATGGCCCAATCAAGGGGCGCGGATGTGAGCGCTTTGTTCAAACGGGCCTCAGCGTTATGGGATCGGCGCCTTCACCTCTTTTTGGGCGGCAATTCCCAAGAAAAGAGGGAGCCGGAAGTGACGCTTCTCGATCTGTTCTTCGGCTTGAGCGGGCAATCTTTTTCTAAAAGGGCTCTAAGCGATCATCCCGTCCACCTTAAAGCTTCTCTTGTCTATCCGTTCTCACCTGTAGAAGCGCAGGACCATGAAAAGAGGGAGTTTGTCCAATTGAGGATGGAGGATCCTCGCCAGGGGTATTCCCTGTTTTGGGGCGGAGCGGAGGAGGTCCATAGCCTTGTCTGCGATCATCGAGGCTCTTTGCTGCATGTGGAACTGCATCCGCAGGGGGCTGATCTGATTGCGACTTTGGCCGACCACTGGGAATCGAGCGAGCAGCCTGAGATCCCTTTAAACCTCTTTTGCAACTTGGCGCAGGCCCATGCTTTTTCGATCGGTGGGGCGAAAGCGACGACGTTTCAATTCGGCGATGAGGTGGCCATCGATTCTGAAGGGAAGAGGATTTCCCTTCGATTTGCTTGTGTTGAGGGGGATGGGGTCTTTTTTGGCCACTTGCTCCGCGCAAATCGCCCAACTCAGCAAAGCTGCGCCGGCGCTCTTCGCTTTGAGGCTTATGATTGGCTGATCGCAGTGCGCACTGTAAGGCGTTCTTCCCGTTGCAAACTTCTTGTTCAGCTCCGGTTTGAAACACTGTAATAACCCAATTTGTCCCCTATCTTGCCCGAGATGTTAAGCAAAACATATCCCTTCCACTTCACTCGTCGCTAAGGTGTAGTTACACCTTAGCGACGAGTGAAGCGCTGCATCTTCCCTATCTCGCAATGCGTCTAAGAGAGGATAGGGGACAAGTTGGGTTAATATAGTTAAAAACCTATCCAATCGGGGATTGGCGGATGCCCGGAAGTTAGGAAGTAGTTGACGATCTTCCACCCCGGCAGCGGGGGATGCCAGAAAGGCAAATAATAGACAATCCCGTCGGACAAAATCCCTGCAGTGTAGCTCAAGGAGCTAGCTGCTGTCACAAGGAGATCGGCTAGGACCATTGAAGTAAAGGCGTCTTCAAGCGATGAGTTGATGTGAAGGATGACGTCTTTATCAAGGAAAACATCCTTAAAGCCAGATTCATCTCCTTGGGAAAAGAGGTGGAAAAGGGGGTTTTTGTCTTTGTATTTGTTTCTCAATTGGTCCATGATCCGCCAATAAAAGGAGTTGGGGATCTCGGGCGTCAGAACGAATGAGTCATGGGGATTGCTTCTTCTGATATGAATAGCGATATGGAATTGGTCAGGGGAAAAAAAGAGGTCTCTATCTTTATTGATCCGGAAGAGGGTTTTGATCCTTTTTAGCGATTCTGTCTTGAGGCATTCAGAGAGATGGCTTTCAAAAAAATGGACCATCTCGTGCGAACTGTCTTCTTGCAGTAGCAGGTTTTCATTGAGAGGATAATAATCTCTTAAATTCATGAGTGTTTCTAACCGGTCGAGAAAAGCGGGGTCTTGTTCGTAGTTATGTTCGATTGTTTGGATTGGCGTGTATAAAAATGGCCTGTGGTTAATTTCGGCAAATAGGATCGAATAAATTACGGTTTGAAACTGGGCGCCGAAGCCGTCAGATCGGCGGGGATTAGTGACTATCAATTGGGAAGAGGGTTCAACGGCGTCTGTTTGCGGCAGCAGGAAGAACAATTGGCTGATGATAAGGCTAAGTTTGATCCAGAGCATAGGCGGCGTCTTTCAAGTGGGTTTTTGGTGATTTTTTGTGCCGGCTTTCGGCGGGGTTCTTTTGCGGTTCATTGATGACAATCCACCCCGGCAGCGGGGGATGCCAAAAGGGGACATAGTAGATGATGCCATCGGACAAGATGCCGGCAGTATAGCTGAAGGAGCTAGGTGCTGTGACGAGGAGATCTGCTAAGGCCATCGAAGTGAATGCATACTCAATGGATGTGTTGACATGCAAGAGGATATCTGCTCCGGCGTAGATCTCTTTGAAGGAGTTTTCATCTCCTTGGGAGAAGAGATGGAAAAGGGGGGCTTTGTCGTGGTACTGGCTTCTCAATTGATCAATCACCTGTAAATAGAAGGAATCGGGGATATCCGTTTTCAAGCTTCTTGTATCGTGAGGGTTTTTTCTTCTGATATGGATTGCGATGTTAAATTGGTCGGAAGGGAAAAGATGCCGTCTATCCTTGTTCAGCCTAAACAGGGCTTTAATTCTTTTCAGCGACTTGCTGTTGACGCATTTAGAGAGGTGGTTTTCAAAAAAATGGATCAACTGCATCGTATTGTTCTTTTGAACCATCTGGTTTTGATTAATTGGATAATAATCAATCAAATTCATCAGAGCTTCCATTCTTTCTAGGAAATGGGGGTCTTGATCGTAGTTATGCTCCATTGCTCTGAGAGGAGTGTATAAATACGCGCTGCGGTTGATCTCAGCAAAAATAATGGAATAGATAATGGTTTGAAATTGGGCGCCGAAGCCATCTGAACGGCAGGGATTTGTTACATAGGAGGATCGTTTTTTAATTAAGAGGCTGTCGTTGAAATTAAGTTCGGCAATCAGCATCAATGGGCTGAAGATCAAACAGAAAAGGGAGCGTTTCATTGCAGCTAGGGAGTTAAACTGGGAGTTTCTTAATCTGTGTTCTCCGTTCTCGTTAGGGCAGAAAGGGGATTGCAAAACTCAGTAAAGAGTAGTGCAATCCCTTTAAGTTTTAGAGATTGGCTACAAACTTGGGGTCCGTCGGCAATCTCTTAGGCTTGGGCGCCGCAGCAAGCAGGTGGCTGCTCTGTGCGAAGGGAGGGGCTGTCGGTCCCGATCCCCATAGCGTGCAGGCCGTTGTCGACGTAGAGGGTCACTCCTGAAATAGCTGAGCCTAAAGGAGAGCAGAGGAAGGCGGCGCTTTGGCCGATCTCTTCTGCTGAGAGGTCTTTAGCTAGCGGGGCGTTGGCCTTGGAGTATTCGATCATGCTGTCGATGAAGCCGATCGCGCGGGCTGCGCGGCTGCGCAGAGGTCCTGCTGAAATGACGTTGACGCGGATTCCCCATTTGCGGCCAGCTTCCCAGGCCAGGGTGCGGGTATCGCTTTCAAGGGCAGCTTTGGCTGAGCTCATCCCTCCGCCGTAGCCGGGAATGACCCGCTCTGAGGCGATGTAGGAAAGGGAGATCGCTGAGCCTTCTTGGCTCATCAATGGGCCGAAATGGGCGACTAGGCTGACAAAGGAGTAGCTCGATGCGCTGAGGGCTGCGAGATAGCCGCTGCGCGAGGTCTCCAGCAAGGGTTTTTTCACTTCGGGGCCGTTGGCAAGGGCATGGACCAGGATATCGATCGAGCCGAAATCTTTGGCGACTTGGGCGGCGACTTCAGAGATCGTATAGCCTGCGGCGTCGGCATAGCGCTTGTTCTCTTTGATCTCTTGGGGCACATCTTCCGGTTTGTCAAAAGAGGCATCGAGGGCGTAGACTTTGAGATACTCCATTTTTTTGCCGTTGGAAAGAAGGCGGGACTCATCGAATTTGCCTTGGGCCCATGAGGTGGTGAAGATTTTCAGAAGGGGGGTCCATGTCCCGATGATGATGTCAGCGCCGGCTTCTGCCAGGGCTTTTGCGATGGCCCAGCCGTAGCCTTGGTCGTCGCCGATCCCTGCCACAAACGCTTTTTTTCCTCTCAAATCAATGTTTAACATGGCCTCTCCTCAAAATAAATTTATCGTTTAAAAATGATGGGTAATGAAAGGAGAGTTATACCAGATTCCAGGGGAATAGGACAATTCCCAAAATGGGCAGACACTTGTAAAATATTAATAATAAACGGCTTCCATTATCTTCCATGCGGCGAGATCTTGCGATGTTAGCCCGGAAATATCAAAAGCTTCGGCCCAGCCGGCCAGCTCTTCTCGGGAGCTGCCCGCCATTTCGAGGTTGGTGATCTTGGTGAGCGCTTCGAGAAAGCAGCTTAAAGCAAGGCGCGCGCTAAGAAGAGCGCTTAATAGATGCAGCGCATAGGCGGCTTGTTTTTGGATCTGGAGGACGGTCCCTTTGAAGCCGTATTTCACAGCAAGGGCTGTCCAGTGGTTGGGTTTGCGGGCAGTGGCGATATCGTGTTGCAGCTGTTGGAGCTTGATCTGGGCAAGAGAGGAGAGCTTGCGCCATTGGGTGTCGGTTGAAGGGATTTCTTGGGGAACACCCAAAAAGGATTGCGCTTGGTAGAGTTGGATCGTCCTTTCTGAAAGATAGGCCGTGATCTCCGCTTTGATCCGGATAAACGCGTTCGAAGGGGAAAATAGAGGGGGCGTATCGAGGTCGTCGGAGGGCTGAGAGGGTTCTGCCGCGGAAGGTTGCTGCTTTGCAGGTTGGGATGCCAAGAGATCCTGCAGATCGGTCTGGGTGATGACGCAGAAGGGATAAAGGTCTTGGCGTGTCGCTGTAAAGAAAGTGTTCTCCTGAATAGAGGGGATGACGATAGCGCGGGCCCAAAGATGGAGGTCTTGGATCGTCCCCTTGTTGGCAATCAACGAGAGGATCGCTTGGTGCAAGTTCTCTGCCAGCTTGCTCGCCGCTTCATCCAGCTGAGGGCTGTGGAGCCATTTGCTTGCCTTGTCCAGCCAGAATTGAAGCGGCAGCGTGTTCGAGCTCTCGGGGAGGAAAGGAAGATCGTTCTCGGCAAGAGGAGCTGGGATCGGATCTTCTTCTTGCTCCATGAGGGCCAAGATCTCCATTTTGGCCAGAGGGTATTGGGCCGTTGTGAGCAGAGGATAGTCGTTAGGGGCCAGTTCATGGGATCTCATGTACCATTTCAGAACGGCGTCTGCAGCATGCGGGCTGACGCGGGCGATGAGCGGAACGAGGGTGATGATGGCGATCATGTAGCGGTCGATCGGAAAATCGGAGGCAGCCTGTTTGCGGATTTTGTTCTGGAAAAGGGGCGAGCGGGAAAAATGGGAGGAGAATTTTTCACAGTTAAAGCTTTTGAGGCGATAGTCGAAGAAAAATTCAAATGCGCGCTGCGCCGTCTGCAGATCGATCCAGTCGCTGTTGCCCATGGTCTGCATGGCGAGGTTGGAGATCAGGGGATTGCCTTCGAGGTTCAGGGTGTTGCGCAAGGAAGTCTGGATATCGCTGTGAATCCCGCAGCAGAGGACGTTGTGGGCAAAAGTCTTGGCCCCTATTTGGTTGTAGATCGAAGTCGGGCTTCCCGGCAAGTAAAGGCTCTGTGCGGCTGAGCTGAGGCGGGCGGCTAGGGTCCCCGCAAAGTGTTCGAGTTGTTTTTGGCGCGTCGTCTTAGCCCAAAAGACGATCCCTTGAAGGCTGTTTAAATCTTCTCCGATTGATTCATCGCTCATTCCCAGCGATTGGGGGATTGCAGCTCCCGAGCCTCTTCCTAGTCCCGTATAAGGGTCCCAGAGGCGGGTTTTAGGGAAATAAGGGTTGTGATCGTAAGGTGAGCAAATCTCGTTCACGAGAAGGTCGACGATCCCTTTGCGCTGAGTGTCGAACCACTCGGGAGTGATCTCGTGCAAGTCGGCTGCAGCGCGGATCAGATGGCCGAAGAGTCGGTGATGGTCTTGTCCGCACGCCGTACTTAGATCGGCCACGAGGGAAGCAAGGATGATCTTGTTTTCACTGTCATAACTCAGGAGGGCGCCGCTTAAGTAGTCATCTAACCCCGCTTTGGCGATGCTCAGTGTTGTCTGGAAAGCCCTCATGAAGGCTTCGTGGTCGATCAGCTGGGGATCTGTTTGGAGAAGGGTGAACAGGGCATGTGCAGCCTCCGCAGCATTTTGAATGTGGCGGGCTGCAAGGAGGGTGGAAGTCGCCCTGGCTTTGAGGTCAAGTTGTTCTGCAGAGTAGACGAACGCCTCGATCAGGACCTGTTTTTGCCCTTCCTTTAAGAGGGGGATCGCACTATCCTTTCTTTGGATGGGATCGATATGTTTTGAAAAATGGAGCTCTTGTCCTGTGGCGATGGCGCAATGCGCCGGGCCCAGGAGTGTCTTGTAGACAAGGTCGATTTGAGGAGATTCTGCCGTCAGCGCTGCGCTGTCGTGATCGAGAAGCGCGATC
>CAZEYJ010000091.1:0-2142 GCA_964516795.1 uncultured bacterium | reverse complement strand
CACTTTGCTGTCCTGACGGACGGCCAGGAAATTCCGAGCCCCCGATTTTTTCAAAAAGGGCAAAAAGCCCTTGCCAAAGCGCAAAGAAAGCTGTCCAAGACGGAGATAAGGAACCCAAGAAAGACGCAAGCGCGGAAAAATCGTGGCAAAAATCCACGAGCGGATCAAAAACCGCAGGAACGACTTTTGTCACAAAGAGTCGCGAAAGATCATAGACCAGTATCAGTATATTTGCGTAGAAGACCTCGACATTCGAAACATGCTGGAGAAGTCTTCTTTTGCAAAAAGCATCGCAGACGCGAGTTGGAATCAGTTTCGACAATTCCTAACCTACAAAGCGGCAGAGGCTGGTAGGAAGCTGGGATTGGTCAGCCCTGCCTATACGACGCAAACTTGCACCCAATGCAGGCATAGAGAAGCAAAAGGTCTCTCTGAAAGAGAGCACCATTGCTCTCGATGCGGCTACAAAGCGAGCAGGGATTTCAATGCAGCGCAGAATATTTTGGCCCTCGGATTAGATGGCCTGGGAGCAATCCCTAGAAGCCCGCGCCTTTAGGCCTTGTCATTACCCACATTTTTGTAAATCCGCTAAGGCTTCTTGCTTATCCAGTAATCTTATCCATCCCTTCCAAAGGGTTTGCCAGCCAGGCTCTCCATCGCTCTTTCTCCCTATAAAACCTCCGAGTCTAGCCACCCCTCTCCAAAATTCTTTTAAGGTTAGTTCCTTGCTCTCTAGTCTGTAATGTCGGCAGATAATTCCTATGAGATCATCAGGTATTATTCCTTGGGCTAGATCGGTTTTTCCTTCTCTAATGAGATATTTCACCTCTAAAAGTTTGACTGCTATTACTCCCAGCATTCCTATCACCGCTTGCAATGCCTGTGAGCAGCGAAGATTCCTGTTTTCCACACCGCATCCCGTTTTTAAACACTTGTGATATTCTTCTATCATCCATCTCATTGAATACCACTTCACCTTCTCATGAGCCTCCTTAAAATCTTTGATCGGCAATGTGCTAAATAAGATCCACTCGAGTCCGTCCACTTTATCTTCCCACACTCTGATGTACGTTCCTTTCAAGGGTAAGCAGTTTTTTCCTCGATAGCGAGGAGGTTGGATCTCAACAGCTATCCAGCTGAGCTGTAGTTGGTGTGTGGTCGCTGGTTTTCCCTCTCGTCCTCGACGGATCAGTTTGAAGGATCCTTGCGAAGGCTTTTGGGTTAAAAAATCGAAGATCTTGCCCATTTGTCCGTCATGTGAGACTTTTCTATCCTGGATCATTCTCACAACAGCTTCGTGTTGGTTTGACTGGCAGGTTTCCAAGAACTCAAAAATATCAGCCCCTCGATCTCCAACATGTACCCATAAACATCCTATGGAAGAGCTGCCGATGGCTTTTGCAGAGCTTGCCCAGACATCTGCTTCATTAGATCGTGCACGTCTTTGTGTACGAGTCTCTGAATCCTGTTTTTTTTGTCTCTCCCATAAAATCTGATGAGCAATGCCAAGAACGTGTCGAATATCCTCTTCTACATGTACCGCTAAGGTGGTATGCAAGCAAAACCCTTGTCCGTGATGATTCCCAATAGGACCTAGCTCTATCTCACGAGAAGAATAGTCAAGATCAGAGCCGTCTTGAATGAAGAGAGTAATCCCGGGTTTTTTGGCCTTTTGAATGACAAGAGATCTATGAGGCGCTTGCAGAGCCTCAAAAGAGACATCGTCTTCATTGAAAAATCGATAAGCAGCTTTTAAAGCTGCCCAATCAAAACACTGCTGAGGGAAGCTAGCCGAAGGTTTATCCAGCACATTTGTAGCTATTTTAATCGCTCTCGTATTACGTCTAGCGTCACCTAATCGAGCTTGTCCCCATTGTTCTTCACTCCACATACGGGTATCCATAATGCCTCCTCCTTCATAAATTTAGGAGTAAAGACAATACTTCAAAATGTGGGTAATGACAAGCTCTCAAGAGCGGGGCTTTTGAGGGCTTAAGCTTTCGCGGTCTGCTCTTCTTTGTCCCAGAATGCGGAGTAGAGGAGCGCTCCGTCGGCGTTATTGACGTCGGCGATCTCCATCTTCTCGATCCCGAGCTTCTCCATGAAGCCGAGGATCATGATGGGGTTGGTGACTGCGACGTT
>CAZEYJ010000090.1:0-3028 GCA_964516795.1 uncultured bacterium | reverse complement strand
GCTCACCCCGCCGCCGATGTAGATCGCTTGGCATCCATGCGCCTTTGCAGCCGATAAGCTTTTTGTCACAATATCCTCTAAGGCCGTCTCTTGAAATGAAGCCGCGACATCTTTTTTTGCCTCGTCCGGAATGACAAGAGGGGAATGCTTATCGGAATTAGGCCCTTTGACCGTGTAGAGGACATTCGTCTTCAATCCGGAAAAAGAGAAGTCCCACTGCTTGCCCTTCACCCGCCCCGCCTTGAAAGGGAAAGCGGAAGGATTTCCTTTCTTTGCAAGCGCTTCGATCGCCGGCCCTCCCGGATAGGGGAGCCCCAGCATGGCAGCGACTTTGTCAAACGCTTCGCCGATCGCATCGTCAAGCGTCGTGCCGATCAACGTGTAGTTCCCCAACTCGCGGACGAGGACCAGCATCGTATGCCCCCCGGAGATCACGACACCAAGCCCGGGAAGGGGCGGCGTTTCCAGGTGCATCATTGCCGCATAGATGTGCGCCTCGACATGGTTGACCCCGACAAAAGGGATCTCCCAAGCCAAGGAAAGCGCTTTGGCCACATTGAGCCCGATGAGAAGAGCCCCGATGAGCCCCGGCCCTTTTGCCACAGAGATCAGGTCCAACTCCTTTGGTGTGATCCCAGCCTCTTTAAAAGCTGTTTCGATCACAGGGATGATCATATCGATATGGCGGCGGCAGGCCAGCTCGGGAAAGACCCCTCCATATTGCTCATGGAGATCGATTTGAGAGGAGATCACATGGGATAGGATCTCCCGTCCATCTTTTACAATGGCGCAAGCCGTTTCATCGCAAGTGCTTTCTATGCCTAAGACAATCATAAGTAGAGGAATTATCTCATTCTTTTTCTCTTTTTGTAAACGTATAAATTATATTTTTACTTTTTGTGATGTTCTCTTTGTTGATTTCTATTCCTTTTAACAATAAAATCCTCCCGTTTTTTTGATTTTTTTTAAGATTAGATCATGGTATTTCCTTCCGGTTCTTCAAGATATTCCCGTTCTTCTAATTATTTATTTACCGCTATTGAAGACAGGAACATCTCTCGGCTGACCCAACTTTTTTCTTCGCGCAGATCGCATCCCAACAGCTTTAACGCGGAAGGGGAGCCATTGATCATTGTTGCGGTCGCCAACAGTTTTTTCCAGGGATTGAAGACCATCTCGCAGCAGCCCGGAGCTAATCTCAATTTAAAAAACCGCAGTGGGGAGACGGCGATGCATGTGGCGGCAAGGAAGGGAGATCTGGCATCTCTGCGCCTCCTTGCTGAAAACAGGGCCAATAAGAACATTAGGGACAATTGGGGGTATTCCCCTTTGCACTATGCCGTCCAATCGGGAAGCTATGCGATGGTCGATTATTTGATCAACGATCCTCACGGGAAGCACCACCATTATGGCAGGGTGGATGTCAATGCCGTTGCCTATGATGGCTTAACGCCTCTTTTTCGGGCGTGTTATCTTGCCGATTTGGGCCTTATCAAACTGCTTCTCCAGGTAGGAGCAAAGATCGATCGGAAAGATCCTGAAGGGTATACCCTCAAAGCGATTACTGCGATGAACTGCTGGGACCAAGAACTCGGATTGGATATCCCGATGGACGCTTATACTGATGAATTCATTCAGCGCAAAACATTGGCCCATTGGAATGGGATCGACTGCAAAACCAGGATCGGCAGGCAAGAGTTTCTTCTCTGGGGGTCTCATTATCCCCATATGCATCAGTCGTTTTGCGAAAACTTCGCCCTGTTTTTCCAGTTTGTCCACTTATTCCCTCCGGGGTTGATCAATTGGAAGTCTGATCCGCTACGGTATGCTCATACGCAAACAAGCAATGGGTCCTTTCTTAATTTAACCTCATTGAATCCGGCAGGGATAGCCCCTGAGGAGGTCATGACGGTGATCGAAGCATTTCAGCGCGTGGGGAGCCATTCTTCCTCCTCTCACATTGCCGAGCGCGTACAAAAAGGGCTTTTAACGCTCGTTGCAACCGGATGGAAAGGCCATATCATCGACTTGGTTTTTTTTAGGAATTATTTTGCGATCTGTAATCGGGGGGAGGGGGTTCCGAGCGGCTTTCATACGGTCGAAGTCTTCGTGACGAACCCAAAGAAGGTGACTCCCTTAGTTGTTGAAACCTTATTGGCTCAGTATAATGAAAGTTGGCAAAAGGCCAGCGCCTATTTTTATAACGACCTTCCCGTCTTGCTCTCTCCCGCTTACCCCGGAGTCGCTATTCAGGATTTCTTATGCGATTCGATTGCCCGGATCGCTCCCTCTGATCTGAAATCGGGGACCTGTTCCTTCGCTGCTGCCAAAGCAGCGGCGCGCGTTTCACTGCAGCTGATGAGAATGGTCGACGCCGATGCCGCTTCCTATCAGCGTATTGGACTCGAATGCCGCACGGTTTTGAAGGATGTGTCGACATTGGGAAGGATACGCGTTTTAGAGGGATACATGCGGTTCCATTTCTCTTCAGATCCCCCTGTTCAGGGGAAAAGCCCTCCCGACTACGCCTTGGCCCGCAAAGTCTATGCAAAGGCCCGGCGGCATGCCCGCCAGGCCTCCCAGCCCTTAAGCTCCCTTTTCCGGTTCCGCTTGGCCAACCTCCGCGAGGAGTATTCCACCGTTTTTTTCTAACTAATTGTAGCTTAGTGCCATGTATATTGATTCTCCACGGTTCAGCCGAAGGACCAGTCAATTAAGTTTATGGGGTGTCGGCTTCAATCTAATTGTTGTCATCGGTAAATAACCTTTTCATTTTTAATGCGATCTGTTTTTTGTTCTTAAATTATTGATGTTTAATTAGTTGAATTTTTATTTATCTTCCTTGTTAACCGCCTGATTTTTAATATTTTTTTATTGTATTTTTACGTATGTTAATCACGTTTGTGATATAATAAAGGTTAAGTAATAGATGATTAATTAAAAGAGTTGAATTTTAGGTGTTTTATGAGTACTGCCTATACATCAAGTGTTCCTTTAGTAGGAATCTTTCCTACGGTCCCCAGCCATT
>CAZEYJ010000089.1:0-10146 GCA_964516795.1 uncultured bacterium | reverse complement strand
CTTCAGGCTGTTCTGCCAGGATCGAAACTTGGACATAGGTCTGATAACGTTGCTCTTCGGAGAGGGATTGCCATTTGCTTTGTAGAGCTGTGATCACTGCTGCTGCAAAGCTTGCCCGGTCGGCAAAAAGGTCTGCCTCTGCCTCAGATGATGAGCTTGATGAAGAGGGAATCGCCGCCCATGCTTGTCGGATGCACTGTTGATTCTTATGAAAGAGCTTTTCAAATGTGCTTCTCAGGAGACTCTTTTCTTGAGCGAGGTGGATCTGTTGGCACAAGAAAGCAAGCGGTGTGTGGCATCCGTAGTTGGCACAAGCGATCAATTTGCGGGCGATGCGTTCATCTAAATTTTTAAACGTGTCCAGTGGACGGAAGTCTTTATTCAAAATGAAGATCAACGGGTTATGATCAAGGAAGAGTCCTGTTAGCAGCAAGAGGTTGCCGATTTCATAAGGAATAGTTGTCAGTTGGTTTCCAGAAAGGTTAAGTGCTATTAGCTGAGGGATGTTGCCGATTTCAGGAGGAAGAGCCGTAAGCCGGTTTCGAGAAACCTCAAGCCATCTTAGCTGAGAGAGGTTACCGATTTCAGGAGGAAGTGTTGTGAGCCGGTTTTGAGAAAGATAAAGCCTTGTTAGCCGAGAGAGGTTGCCGATTTCAGAGGGAAGAGTTGTGAGCAGGTTTTCATAAAGAACAAGCTGTGTCAGTTGGGAGAGGTTGCCGATCTCAGGGGGAAGGGTTATGAGCAGGTTTTCATAAAGAACAAGC
Organism: uncultured bacterium; assembly: GCA_964516795.1. GTDB lineage: Bacteria > Chlamydiota > Chlamydiia > Chlamydiales > Rhabdochlamydiaceae > Acherontichlamydia. The sequence continues at coordinate 9,382 of CAZEYJ010000089.1, read as the reverse complement.
TTTTTTAGTGCGCGGCAGTTGCCGATTTGAGGGGGAAGGATTGTGAGTCGGTTTTTAGAAAGGTTAAGTTCTGTTAGCTGAGAGAAAGTACCGATTTCAAGGGGGAAAGTGTTAAGCTGATTGTCATGAAGGCTAAGCCAGTTTAGTGAGGTGAGTTTGCTGATTTCTGTGGGAAGAGTTGTCAGTTGGTTTTTATGAAGGCTAAGCTGTGTTAAGCGCCTGAGGCTGCCGATTTCAGGGGGTAGGGTTGTAAGCTGGTTGTTAGAAAGGTTAAGCCTTGTTAGCTTAGAGAGGTTGCCGATTTCAGCGGGAAGGGTTTTGATCAGGTTTTCAGAAAGATAAAGCTCTGCTAGTGTAGAGAGTTTGGCGATTTCGGCGGGAAGGGTTGTGAGCAGGTTTACAGAAAGTCTTAGGTATGTTAGCAGAGAGAGCTGACCGATTTCGGCAGGAAGTGTTGTGAGCCGGTTTTCATAAAGGTCAAACCATGTTAAGCGCTTGAGGTTGCCGATTTCAGGGGGAAGGGTTGTGAGCCGGTTTTTAGAAAGGAAAAGCTCTATTAACTGAGAGAGGTTGCCGATTTCGGGAGGGAGAACTGTCAAATTCATTTCCGATAGATCTAATTTGGTAATGCGAGCGATTTTGTCTGCATTGAGGGGATTGTTCAGCCATGCGCGGATGGCTTCTGCGTTGGCTGGGATAGGCGCTCCTTCGAAGTCGATCTGTTTCAGCATGCGCATCCAGATCGTTTCGAGGGCTGTATCAAGACGCTGCTGCATGGTCTGGTAAGGAGATAGCTTAAATCCAATGACGGCGTGCTCGAGGGGAATCGGAGCTCCCCGTTTCCTTAATTCTTGAGTTAAAGTAGAGAATCGGGAAAAGAAAGAAGAGTCGAGCGGTTCGATCCGATTGAGTACAACAGGCTGTTCCGATTCATCTAATGGGCCATCAAGTAGAACTATTGCAGAAGCGATGACCTCAGAGACAAAACGGTCGACAAAGAGAATCTGATCGACCAAACTTCGAAGGGAGGGGTTCCTGATCTTTTTTTCCAGTTGTCCCCAATTGACGCTTAGGTTATGAGCATCTAATACGTTGTACCATCTACTACAAGTTCCTCGAATCGCAGAGAAAGCAGTTCCCTCGCGGCAATCATCTGTCGCATACTCAAAAATCAGTTTTAATACATCATCGTAAAGGGTATCGATCGGGGCCTGGGCCTCTTCTGCTTTTTTCCCATTGATCAAGACCTCTTCCTCTTTTTCCATATCGGAAGAAAATGGAACACTGGCCGAGGTTCCTAAAGTGATACTATTAGCCATATTCAACTTCTTAAATTAAATGTTTTTTATTCTTGTGTAACTAGTTCCATCGCATCAATGAGGCGGATGATGTTCTCTTCAGCAAGAGCTTCGTCCCAAGCGCCATCCTCTTCAGGCTGTTCTGCCAGGATCGAAACTTGGACATAGGTCTGATAACGCTGCGCTTCGGAGAGGGATTGCCATTTGTCTTGTAGAGCTGTGATCACAGCAGTTGCAAAGCTTGCCTTGTCAGCAAAGAGGTCTGCCCCTGCTTCAGATGATGAACTCGATGAAGAGGGAATAGCTGCCCATGCTTGGCGGATATCCTGTTGCATCTCCTCGGAGAGCTCTGCAAATGATCTCCTAAGGAGATCCTCTTCTAGGCCGAGGTGGATCTGTTGGCACAAGGAAGCAAGCGGCGTGTGGCATGCGTAGGTTGAACAAGTGAAAAGTTTGCCGGCGATCTGTTGAACATCTAAATTTTCAACTGCGTCAAGTTGACGAAAGTCTTTATCTAAAATGAATATCAGCAAGTTATGATCAAGGAAAAAACCTGCTAGATTGGAAAGGTTGGCGATTTCAGGGGGAAGAGTTGCAAGTTTGTTTGTAGAAAGGTTCAGCGCCATTAGCTGAAAGATGTTGCCGATTTCAGGGGGAAGGGTTGAGATCTGGTTTTTAGGAAGGCTAAGATCTCTTAGCCGAGAAAGGTTGCCGATTTCAGAAGGAAGATTTGTGAGCCTGTTTTCAGAAAGGTAAAGGCCTGTTAGCAGAGAGAGGGTGCCGATTTCAGGGGGAAGGGCTGTGATCCGGTTTTTTTCAAGGCGAAGTTGCGTTAGCTGAATGAGGTGGCCGATTTCAGGGGGAAGGGTTGTAATCCAGTTTTCATAAAGAGCCAGCTTTCTTAGCAAAGAGAAGTTGCCGATTTGAGGAGGAAGGACTGTGATCCGGTTTTGAGAAAGGTTAAGTTCTGTTAGCAAAGAGAGAGTACCGATTTCAAGGGGGAAAGTTGTCAGTTGGTTTGTAGAAAGGTTAAGCCATGTTAGTAAAGTGAGTTTGCCGATTTCAGGGGGAAGGGCTGAGATCCGGTTTTGAGAAAGGTTAAGCCATGTTAGTAAAGTGAGTTTGCCGATTTCAGGGGGAAGGGCTGAGATCCGGTTTTGAGAAAGGTCAAGCCTTGTTAGCTGAACGAGTTTGCCGATTTCAGGGGGAAGAACTGTCAAATTCATATTCGATAGATCTAATTCGGCAATGAGAGCGATTTTGTCTGCGTTGAGGGGATTGTTCATCCATGCGCGAATGGCTTCTGCGTTGGCTGGAATAGGCGCTCCTTCGAAGTCGATCTGCTCCTGCGTGCGCATCCAGATCGTTTCGAGGGCTGTATCAAGATGCCGTTGCATCTTCTCATAAGCAGAAAGCTCTAATCCAATAACAGCGTGCTCATGGGGGATCGGAGCTCCCCGTTTTCTTAATTCTTGGGTTAAAGCAGCGAATCGAGAAAATGAAGAAAAGTCGAGGGGGTCGATTCTATTAAGTAAAACAGGTTGTTCCGATTCCTCGAATTTCTCATCAAGAGGGTAAATTGCAGAAGCAATGACTTCAGAGACAAAACGGTCGACAAAGACGATCTGAGCAACCACACTTCGAAGAGAGGGGTTCCTGACCTTTTTTTGCAGTTTTCCCCAACAGGTTCCTAGGTTGTAAGTATCTAATACGTTGTACCAGCTCCTGCGGGTTCCTCGAATTGCACTCAGCGTGGTTCCGTCTTTGCAATCATTTGTCGCGTAGGTAAAAAAGAGGCTCAATAGGTCATCGGAAACCATATCGATCGGGGCCTGATCCTGTTCTACTGCGCTGACAGAGTCCTCCTCTTCTTTTCCTTTACCAGAAGAAAATAAGGCGTCTGCTGGGGCTTGGACTCTTAAAGTGATGCTAGGACTCATATTAAATTCCTTAAATTAAACGTTTTTATTTTTGTGTCACTAGTTCCATTGCATCGAGCAGGCGGATGATATTTTTCTCGTAATGAGCCCGAAAGTTAGGTCTTCCCGGTTCTCCTGCCAGGATCGCAACTTGAGTGTGGACCTGATCGCGCTGATCTTGAGGAAGGGAGCGCCATTTATTTCGCAGGACTGAGATCACAGCTAAGACAAAGCTTGGATTATCGGCAAAAAGGTCTGCTTCCGCTTGGGATGATGAGCTCCACGAGGAGGGAGAGCTAACCCATGGTCGGCTGCCAGAGTATTGTCTCATTTTTGCTTGGTCGATATGTTGTTGCATTTTTGCTTGGCGGATCTGTTGTTGCATTTCATCGGAAAGTGCTTCAAATGCGTCTCTAAGGAGATCACCTTCGTAGCCGAGGTGGATTTTTTGACAAAGGGAAGCGAGCGGTGTGCGGCATGAGTAGTTTGAGCAATCTAAAAATGGTTGAGTTGAATAATAAATGCTTCCAGTAGAAACTGAATCATGTCCACAAAAGTCTGGATTTAAAATGAATATAAGAAGGGTTTCACGAAGGTTAGCTTTACTTATTTTCCGAGAGAGCTTGAAGATTTCAGAGGGAAGTGTTGTGAGGGGGTTATTAAAAAGATCAAGTTCTTCTAACTGAGAAAGATTGCCCATTTCAGGAGGAAGCCTTAAGACCCAGTTGCTGCTGAGGTTAAGATATTTAAGTTGATAGAGCCTGCCGATTTGAGGAGGAAGGACTGTGAGCCGGTTTCCAGAAAAGCTAATGAATGTTAGCCTAAATAGGTTGCCGGTTTCAGGGGGAAGGGCTGTAAGCCTGTTTTCAGAAGCGTCAAGCTCTCTGAGCTGCGAGAGGTTGCCGATTTCAGGGGGAAATGTTGTGAGTTGGTTAAAACGAAGGTAAAGTTTTGTTAGCTGAGTGAGTTTTCCAATTTCAGAGGGAAGTGTTGAGAACCTGTTTTCAATAAGGTTCAGCTCTTTGAGATGAGAGAGCTTGTTGATTTCAGAAGGAAGGGTTGTGAGCCGGTTTGTAGAAAGATCAAGCGCTGTTAGTTGAGAGAGGCTGCCAATTTCATGTGGAAGAGTTGTAAGCTTGTTTTGATCAAGGTTGAGGATTGTTAGCAGAGAGAGGGTGCCGATTTCAGGGGGAAGGGCCGTGAGCTGGTTTCTAGAAAGTTTAAGTGTTGTTAGCCGAGAGAATTTGCCGATTTCAGGGGGAAGAATTTCCAACTTCATGCCCGATAGATCTAATTGGGTAATACAAGCGATTTTATCTGCATTGATGGGATTGTTTAGCCACTGGCGGATGGCCTCTGCATTAGCAGGAATAGGCGCTCCTTCGAAATTGATCTGTTGCTGAATGCGCGTCCAGATGGTTTCAAGGGAAGTATCAAGACGCTGTTGCATCTTTTCATAAGCGGAAAATTCTAATCCAATGACGGTGTGCTCATGGGGGATGGGAGCTCCTTTTTCTCTTAAGCTTTGGGTAAGAAGAGAGAACCGGCTAAACGAAGAAGGGCCCATCAATTCGATTCTATTGGATAAAGCCGCATCTGCATTTAATTCAGGATCCTGGGAGCAAATGGCCGAGGAAATAACCTCAGAGACAAAACGATCGACAAAGGCGATCTGGTCGACCAAACTCCGAAGAGAGGGGGTTTTGATCTTTTTTTGCAGGTTTCCCCAGTTGCTTCTGAGGTGATAGGTATCTATTGCATCGCGCCAGTTGCCGCTAACTTCTCGAAGCCTACAGAGAGTTTTCTCGTTTCGGTCGTTCTTTGTTGTGTACCGAAAAATCAAGTCCAATACATCAAGGGGGAGCTGATCGATGAGTGCAACGCTCTGTTCCGCTTCTGCTTTGCTGGCTGAGACTTTTTCTTCCTTCTCAGAAGATGTAAATAAAGGAGTTGTTAATGAATTAATTTTACTTGCCATATTAAACCTCTTTTTTGTTATGTGTTTTTATATTTTTCTTTTCCGCCTATTTTAATATTAAATTGATTTAAATTCTATGTATTTATGAGTTTGATATTTTTTTGTTATGTTTGTTTTTTTTTTAAATGCGTGTTATTTGAAAAAAATGCGTGGATTGTGACGCATTTCTAGGTGAGAAATATTTTATTATGGAATAAATTTTTTTTTAAAATGAGGGCCGGAGATGGCAGGTGTCATTCCACAGCTTGAGGGCGTGGTGCTCCCGTTCAAAGCCTAGAATGGAAAGGGAAGCAGGAGAGAGGGCGAAGAGGTTGCCCTCGGAAGGGGAAAGTTTTAACCACTTGATTGTCAGTATCCTAAGGAAATGCCCGTGGGAGAATAGGGCGACATCGCCGTGGAAAGTACTGATTTTCATGAGGATACGGTTGGCCCGGACGCAGATGTCCTCGATCGATTCCCCGTTGGGGGCGCCTCTGAGAAAGAGGTTCCAATGGGGGTCTTTTTTCCAAATTTCGTCTGTTTTTAGTCCTTCGTAATCGCCGTAGTCCCATTCGGCAAGGTCGGGGTCTGTTTCGGCGTGGCGGAAAAGCCCGCAGAGCTCACAGGTCTCTTGGGCCCGTTTTAGAGGGCTTGTGAAGATCCGCTCAAAGGCGTGCCCTTTGATCCGTGCGGCGAGAAGTTGCGCTTGCTCTTTTCCTTGCTCAGTCAGAGGGATGTCGGTCTTGCCGGTGTGCTGTCCTGTTAGGGTCCACTCTGTTTCGCCGTGGCGGATGAGGAAAATTTTACGTTTAGGGTGGTTCATGGTGATTTAAAAATGGTAGTGCTTAGCGACTTCTTTGTACGCTTTGATTTGTTGTTTCTCCCAGTGGGAGGATTTTTTTAATTCTTGAGCGAGGATCTTGGCTGCGGTTTCAGCGGCGTCGATACTGGCCTTTGCATCGAGCAGTAAGGAGCGTGTCCTGCGGGCGAGCAGGTCTTCGACGCTTCTGGCCATTTCGTTGCGGACAGCCCAGACGAGTTCCCCGAGGGTGTAGGGTAGGCGAGTATGGAGGTGTTTGTTCAGGTTTTTGTGCTTTTTGGCTAGTGTTGTGATCTGTTTGATGTCGGTGCCGTAGGTGCTCATGTGTTTTTGAGGATCGAGCTTTTCTGAGTATCCGTGGAGCAGGAGAGTTTTGGTGATGCATTGCCTCTCGGGTAAGTTGCCGACGGCAATGGCTTTATTGATTACGTCTTCAGCCATTCGACGGTAAGTCGTCCACTTGCCTCCTGCGATGGTGATGAGTCCCGATTTGGAAATGAAGATCGTGTGGTCTCGGGATAAGGCGGCGGTGTTGCTCCCTTTGCCTGATTGGACGAGCGGCCTTAGGCCTGCAAAAACGCTTAAGATCTCGTGTCGCGAAGGTTGGCGCGTTAAATAGTGGCCTGCTTGATCAAGGAGAAAATCGATCTCTTCTCGGAGGGGGCGGGGTTCCAATTTGACTGTTTTTCTGGGGGTGTCTGTCGTTCCTAGGAGGATCCGTTCATGCCAAGGAACTAAGAAGAGGACCCGGCCGTCTGAGGTGTGTGGAACGAGGATTGCCGTTTTGCTCGGAAGGAAGGAGTTGTCGAGGACGATGTGGACCCCTTGGCTTGGAGCGATGACCGGCTTGGCCTTAGGGTTGTCTTTTTTAAGCAGATGATCGGCGAAGATCCCTGTTGCGTTGATGATCGCTTTGGCATGCAATTGGTAATGGGTGCCCGTTTCTTCGTCGGTAGCCCTGACGCCGATGCAGATCCCTTTTTTTTTGATCAGGTTTGTCGCTTTCATATAATTGATCACGATAGCGCCGTGGTCGACTGCCGTTTGAGCGAGGCAGACGGCAAGGCGTGCATCGTCGAATTGACCGTCGTAATAGACGGTTCCTCCGCGCAAAGCCTGAGGTTCCAAGGTGGGGATCGCTCGCAATGTTTCTCTGCGGGAGAGGCGTCGCGATTTTTCAATTCCCAGCTTTCCTGCAAGAGCATCGTAGATCTTCAGGCCGATCCCATAAAAAGGACCTTCCCACCAGTGGTAATTGGGGACGAGGAAGGGGAGGTGGTGGACCAGATGGGGGGCGTTATGACAGAGGTGCCCTCTTTCTTTTAGCGCTTCGCTGACAAGGGAGACATTGCCTTGCTGGAGGTAGCGGAGCCCGCCGTGGATGAGCTTTGTGCTTCGGCTCGATGTCCCTTTGGCAAAATCGGCTTGTTCTAAGAGGAGTGTTTTATAGCCTCGGGATGCGGCGTCGACGGCAGCGCCAAGGCCTGTTGCGCCGCCGCCGATAATGATCAGATCCCATTTGTCGGGCGTTTCTTCGATCGCTTCGATCATTTTTTCCCGTTTCATGCAGGGGCGCTCCATTGCTGTGCGCAACGGACAGCTTTTTGCCATTGCTGCATCAGCTGTAAAACTTGGTCGGCAGGTTGGGCAGGGGTGAAGGTCTGATCTGTTTGCCAATAAGCAGAGAGCTGTTGCTGGTCTTTCCAGAATCCGACGGAGAGTCCGGCTAAAAAGGCGGCGCCAAGGGCGGTCAGTTCAGTCGTCTTGGGGCGGATGACGGGAACGCCGAGCAGGTCGGCTTGAAATTGCATGAGCACCGGATCATTGACGGCGCCTCCATCGACGCGCACTTCATTGATATGGATCCCCGAGTCTTGCTCCATGGCTCGCAGGACGTCTGTCACTTGGAAAGCGATCCCTTCGATGGCAGCTCTTGCGACGTGGCCTGCTTGTGTTCCGCGCGTTAGCCCTAAAATCGTCCCGCGCGCATAAGGGTCCCAATGGGGAGCTCCCAGCCCTGTAAATGCAGGGACGAAATAAACCCCGCCATTGTCAGGGACTGTCGCGGCCAGTTTTTGGATGTCTCTCGATCTTTTGATCAGGTTCAGATTATCGCGCAGCCATTGGATGACGGCGCCGCCGATAAAGACGCTTCCTTCCAGGGCGTATTCGAGCTTTCCGTTGACTTGGTAGGCGATCGTGGTAAGCAGATGATTTTTCGAAATGACAGGAGCCTTTCCTGTGTTCATGAGCATGAAGCAGCCTGTTCCATAAGTGGTTTTCACCATGCCGGGCTTAAAACAGGCTTGGCCGAAGAGCGCTGCTTGCTGGTCTCCTGCGATCCCTGCAATCGGAATCGGAGAAGAAAAGACGGAGGAGTCGGTCATTCCATAGACCTCGCTTGAGCTTGCAACGCGCGGCAAAATCGAAGCGGGGATATTGAACCTGTCCAAGATCTCCTCATCCCATTTGAGGGTATGGATATTGAACAGCAGGGTTCGGGAGGCATTGCTGACATCGGTGAGATGAAGTTTTCCTCCTGTCAGCTTCCAGACGAGCCATGAGTCGACGGTTCCAAAGGCCAGTTCTCCCCGTTTGGCTTTTTCCATCGCTCCGGGGATGTTGTTCAATAGCCAATGGACTTTTGTTCCTGAAAAATAGGGGTCGAGAAGAAGCCCTGTTTTTTTTCGGAACAGCGGTTCAAGGCCTTGATTTTTTAACTGTTGGCAGAATTCTGTTGTCCGCCTGTCTTGCCAGACGATCGCATTGGCAATGGGAACACCTGTTTTTCTGTCCCAAAGGATGGTCGTCTCACGCTGGTTGGTAATTCCGATCGCGGCAATTTCTTTGGGTTGAACGCCGCTATGGGCGAGAACTTCTGTCGCTACAGCTGCTTGCGTCGACCAAATTTCTTGGGGATTGTGTTCGACCCATCCTGGAGAAGGATAGATTTGCCGAAGTTCTTTTCGGGCAAGGGCGTGCATCGCGCCGTCATGCCGGATCAGCACAGCCCTTGAGCTTGTCGTTCCTTGGTCTAGAGCTAAAATGTAGGGCATTTCCCCTCGAAACAGTTTCTTATACGGAAACAAACTGAAGAATCGGTTTTCGGCTGCGTCGGCTTTTCTTCCATATTTTGATCTGATCCTCGGGCCGTGGCTATGAACACTGTCCCTCCGGATCAGATCAAAATATGGAAGAGCCTTCTTGCCGAATTCCCGATTCTTCAAGTTTTTTCGGTATACCATTTCGTTAACATAATGATTGATTGTAAAAAAGATTTTCTTTATTCCATTGTTTGATATCAATTTTATCGATGGGTTTTTTATGAATATTTTTCTAGCAGAGCTGATCGGGACGCTCCTCATGGTGTTGCTGGGCAATGGAGCTG
>CAZEYJ010000088.1:0-5298 GCA_964516795.1 uncultured bacterium | reverse complement strand
CCTCGGTCCGTGTCTATGAACACTGCCCCTTCGGATCAGATCGACAGATTAAAGAGCCTTCTTGCCGAATTCCCGATTCTTCAAGTTGTTTCGGTATATTGAAGAAAAGTTGACCTAGCCGAAAACCGGTTCTTCAAGTTGTTTTGTTATATCGGCCCTGTTCTGATCCTATTTTGACTTTCCGGCTAGGACGTTGGCCATTTTTCGGAAGATGAGGCAGTGGAAGGGGCCTAAAGCATACCAATAGAGGCGTCCTAACACGCCTTTAGGGCGGAACGTTGCTGTCTGGACAAGGAACCAGGTCCCGTTTTCTTCGTGCAGCTTAAATTCGAGCCAAGCTTCTCCCGGCAGCTTCATCCCCGCGTAAAGGATCAGGTCCCCTTCGTTTTGATCAGCGCGGATCACCCGCCAAAAGTCGATCGAGTCGCCAACTTGGATTTCACTTGGATGCCGTCTGCCTCGGTTAAGCCCAACACCGCCGATTATTTGATCGATCAGTCCGCGCAAAGCCCAAGCCCAATCTAAGGCGTAATACCCTTGATCGCCTCCAATCCGCCAAATCCGTTGGATCGTAGCTTCCTTTGAATCTCCTACCGGAACTTTTTTAATATCTTGCAAGCAACCTTCTTGAGGGACTTGGGCATAGTGGGCGATATCTAAATTGCGCCCTTCGATTTCCCAAGAGTCCATCCATGTGGAAACGACTTCGTTTTGGGATATTTTCTGGAAGGCGAGGCTGAGGGCCTGTGTATAGCTCAGGCAGGTGTGGGGAAGGACGCTTTGGATCTCTTTTAAATCTGCGATGCTGCTAGTCTTCATGCTTTCAACGAGGTAGGAGCATAGGGAAAAGCGGACTGATGTGATCAAGACAAGCCAGTAACTCGACAAATGGGGAGTTAAAACCGGAATATTGACAATCCAGCGCTTCAAATGGCGGAATTGACAGTAGTTCAGCATCAGTTCTTTAAAGGTGAATACTTCAGGTCCTCCGATATCAAATCTTTTGTTGTAGCAGTTTTCATTGAGAAGGACTCCTGAAAGGTAGAACAGCACATCGCGGATGGCAATGGGCTGGCACTGGGTGTGGACCCATTTAGGAGCGATCATGACCGGGAGTTTTTCACACAGGTCCCGAATGATCTCAAAGGAGGCGCTTCCGGCTCCAATGATGATGCTGGCTCTTAAGACGGTAACAGGGATGGAACTTTGTTTGAGTTTTTTTTCAACTAGCAAACGGGATTTAAGATGAGGGGATAATTGGGATTCATCATTGATGATGCCTCCAAGGTAGATAATTTGCTTGATCTGAGTCGGGGTCACGCTTTTGATGAAGTGTTCAACGACATCCTGTTCTGTCTCTCCAAGGTCGCTGACAATTTCAGACATCGAATGAACTAGGTAATAGGCTGCATCGATCTCTTTAGGGATCTGCTTTGCTGTCTCCGGATTTCTTAAGTCTCCCCAGATGTAATAAAGATTTGCTTTTTTTTCGGGAAAGACTGTTGTTCCTTTGATTCTGCACAAAGCATAGACTTGATGTCCTTGGTCTAATAGAGAAAGGACCAGTCTTTTTCCTACAAAACCTGTTGCTCCCGTGACAAAAACTTTGGCCATCGTTTTCTCCTCCTGCGGGCTAGTTCTCTTTCCACTTATTTTTCGTTTTAAAATCATGGAGAGTGGAAAAATTTAATCCACTAAAAGCATGGTTTGGTCTCTAAGCTTTTTTTGAGCATTTTCATGTTATTTGGCAAGGATTCTATTTTAGAAGTGATAGACTGCTTCCGCTTAAAAAGAGTGGAAAATGCCAAGGGGGCGTCTGTTGAGAAGCCAAACTTAAAAAGTTTAGCGATGTTAACGGTTTTTAAATTCAGCCGTGGTCGCGCATAGCGCGGTCGATCGCTCGTTTATGCTCCTTTTCTTTAAGGGAAGAGCGCTTGTCGTGGAGTTTTTTTCCTCGGCAGCAGGCGATTTTGACTTTGGCGATCCCTTTTTTCAGGTAGATGCCAAGAGGGATCAGGGTGAGCCCTTTTTCTTGGGAGAGGGTGTGGAGTTTCTCGATTTCCCGCTTGTGAAGAAGCAGCAGCCTGTCGCGCCGCTCGGGATGGTTGAAGAGGTTGCCGAAACGGTATGGGGCGATCGAGGCGTTTTTGAGGATGGCTGTGCCTCCGGAGATCAGGATGTAGGCGTCTTGCAGGCTTCCGCCGTGGTTGCGCAGCGATTTGATCTCTGTGCCCATGAGGATAATGCCAGCTTCCCAGGTGTCTAGGATCTCATACTCGTAGGTAGCTTTTCGGTTTGAGACAAGTTCTGTTTCGTTCTGTTTCGACATGATGTTCTAGTAGTCCTTAACAAAAGTTTTTGGTGTAATTTTTAACGCGAAAGCTCCCGCGGTTAAACGATCGTAAATCACGCTGTATTAGTTTAATACAGCTATATTTACGATCGTTCAACCCCGGGGCTTTGACGCAAAAATAACTGCAAAAACTTTTGTTAAGGACCACTAATGGGCGGATTGTTATCGGCCAAATAATGATTGGCCAAAGGCTGTAACCATGAAGCATTCTTTCCCTTGGTGGGTCCCGATTGCGGTGATGCCTGACTCAAAGAGCCAGTCGAATACAATCGCTTTGATCAAGGCGATTTCTTCTTCCGAATAGCTCGGAAGGCAGTACTTCCATGTTTTCCCTTGTCGTTTTAGCATAACAAGGGAATCTTCTCCAAGAGGAACGATTGTCCCTCGGATAAAATCATCAAAGTAGATCCATCCTGAAGTCAATACGCGCTGGATGCTTTTTTCTGCTTCTTTGATATTCCTATCGGTGCAGAGGTGGGAGGGGATTTGGTTCTCTTCGATGCGGTTAAGGGGGTGCCTGTAGAGGAACATCGCTTGGTTGTCCGATCTCATATCGAGCCAGTCGTTGGCTGCTTCAAGGGCGTAGAGGCGGTTGTCGACAACATCGGCAAGCTTCAACAGGCAGAGCTTGGCGATCAATCGTTTGACATAAGGGAGGAAGATGGGATCATTTTCCTTAAAACCTTCTATTTTTGAAGCGAGCGTCGATAGGGCTTGAGGTTGAAGCTGCAAGGAGCCGTCTTTTTCGATGTTAAGAGGGATCGGCTGCTTTTTTGCCATCGTCAAGATGAGGCTTAAGTCATGAGCGAAGGAGAAGTCTTGAGGGCGGAAACGGACGATTTCTGCGGGTAGAGCTATCGGCTTGGCCTCTGTTTTTTTCAAGAAGAGGAGATATTCATGCCATTCATGGAAAGGGGTGACCACTTCGTTCCAATCATCTCCGACTTTCCGATAACCTAAACAGCAGACGAGGTTGAATTCGAGGTAGAGCAGGTACTCTTCAAATTGTTCTTTTGTAAGCCCATACTTTTCGATGAGGTCTTTGCCGAAGATGGTAAAATCGGGGGCGTTATATACATCCTTGACGATCGCGGCCATTGTCGGATTGGAAAAGTTCAGGTCGAGCAGGTAGCGTTGGAAGATCTGAGGGGTAAGAAGGTATTTTTCGACGAGCGATTCGAAAATGTTGTTCGATGTCCTGGGGATCGAATACCAGACGGGGAGAACGTGGATGGGCACTTTGCGCAGAAGGCTTTGGAAAAATTCCATTCCCGGTTTGAAGTCGGGGTCGAATTTTAGGATCTGCGTTTCGAAATACTTGCGCATCTCTTTATCGACCGTGATGGTCTGGTCGTCGAATGAGAAAAGGCCTGTTTTGCTGAGCTTCTGTAGGATAGGAAGGAGCTCTGTTTCTTCCAGGTCGACATTTTTCGAGAGTTTGCGGACCGGGATGGTGATCGAGCTGTAAAGGATTTCCTCGAGAACGACGAGGTCGAGAGAGGAGAATTGCCCCATGATCAGGCGGTTTTCAATATCTTGCCGGAAATCGTAGTCTTCTAATGTAATTTTATTTTTTTTTTGCAGCCCTATATCGTGCATAATGAGATACTTTGCCCCTATTTGACAAATTAGTGTACTTGATTTTTTGATTTGTTGCAAGTTCCATATTATACCTCAAATATTTGGGTATAAAAATGTATCTTGCTCAAAATCTGATAGTTGAGTTTGCACCAATATTGACAAAAGACCTTTGCATCGGGTAGTATTTTTTCGTTATTTTATTTAGGTTTTTTTATGGAAAAGCAAAAGTATGATCATCAGCGGATCGAGCAGAAGTGGCAGAAATATTGGGAAGATCGACAGGTTTTTAGAGCGGAGGTCGATCATTCAAAACCTAAATATTATGTCTTGGACATGTTCCCTTATCCATCGGGGGCAGGCCTTCACGTCGGGCATGTGACCGGATATACGGCGACCGACATCCTAGCCCGTTATAAGCGGCAAAAGGGATTCAACGTCTTGCATCCGATGGGCTGGGACAGTTTTGGGCTTCCTGCGGAGCAGTATGCGATCCGCACCGGGACCCACCCCGCCATCACGACGGAACAGAATATCAATACTTATCGCCGCCAATTGAAGTCGCTCGGTTTCAGTTATGATTGGTCGCGCGAGGTCGCAACAAGCGACGCGAAATATTACAAGTGGACCCAGTGGATTTTCACCAAGTTATATGAAAAGGGGCTTGCTTATGAAGCGGAAGTCTCGGTGAACTTCTGCCCCGCCCTTGGCACTGTCCTTTCAAATGAAGAAGTGGAAAATGGCCGCGCTAAAGAGGGAGGGTATCCGATCGAAAGACGTCCTTTGCGCCAGTGGATCCTTAAAATCACAGCCTATGCCGATCGGCTGATCCAAGACCTCGATCTGATCGACTGGCCTGAAAGCCTGAAGAAATTGCAGATCAACTGGATCGGACGGAGCGAAGGGGCCAAGGTCCACTTTATCGAAAATAAAACAAAACAACCGATCACGGTTTTTACTACCTGTCCGCATACGCTGTTTGGAGCAACCTTTATGGTGTTGGCTCCCGAGCATCCCCTTGTTGCAGAAATCACGACGGAAGAGCAGCGTAAAGAGGTCGAGTCTTATCGAAAGAAAGTGGCCTCGAAGAGCGATCTGGAGAGGACCGATTTGAGCAAAGAAAAGACGGGAGTCTGGACCGGCGCTTATGCATTGAACCCCATCAATAACAGGCTCATTCCGATCTGGATCTCCGATTATGTATTGATCAATTATGGCACAGGGGCTGTGATGGCCGTTCCTGCCCATGATGAAAGGGATTTTGAGTTTGCTAAGAAATTTGATTTGGCGATTATCCCTGTCATCGAACCCGCTGTTGAAAAATTCCCAGAGCTTGTCCCCGATGGATTAAAGCCGGAAGATGTCAA
>CAZEYJ010000087.1:0-6473 GCA_964516795.1 uncultured bacterium | reverse complement strand
GAAACCCAAGTTCGTAGACAGTCTCTTAATGGCAACCTATTCGAAAACTTTTGGCGCCCTCAGGGAATCTCTGAACTCCCGCCACAAATTAAAGATTTAGTTTATATATGTACAGTGAGGTCGAAGTTGCCATCTTCGTGTTCTATGACAAAATAATAAATATCCTCTAGCAAGGGAAAAAGCTGTTTTGTTAAGATGATTTTATATGAAAAAGATTGTCGCTTTAATTCTCATTTTAACGGTTTCTTTCTCTTTTATTCATGCTGAGAAGCTGGGGCTTGCTGAGCTGATCGATATTGCTTTGGAAAATAATCCTGAAACGGAGAAAGTTTGGTCGAATGTCAAACGCGCCCAAGCGGTTGTCGGGGTTACAACCAATAAACAATATCCACATTTGGACGCGCAAGGCTCGGTGACCCATGCTCGGGAAGTGACATACCCCAATGGCTTCGATACGACCTATACCAGCTATGGCGCCGAGCTGAACTTAAACTATCTTTTGTTTGATTTCGGAGAGAACAGAGCAGCGATTCGCGCGGCAAAAGAGGGGTTGAGCTCAGCAAAATGGTGGGCTGATTTTGCCATTCAGAAGGTCATTGCAGAGGTAGCGGCCCATTATTACGAATTGCTCAATGCCCGGGAACTGCTCGAAATGACAGAGTCTTCGCTCAACGATGCGCAGATCATTTTGGAATCGGCCAAGGAGTTGCGCAATGCAGGCCTCCGCTCAGAAAATGATTACATCACAGCCAAGGCGACGGTATCAGAGATCTTGATGCATTTGGCTCAGAAAAAGGCAGCGGCGGCGATTGCCTATGGGAAGCTGTTGACCTCGATGGGGCTTCCTGTTGAAAAAGATCTTGATGTTCAAACGGCGACAGAGGGGATGAAAAATCCTTTGTTCCAAGAGGGGATTCAGTCCCTTCTCGATGCAGCTCAGCAGCAGCGGGCGGACCTCATGGCAAAACGGGCAGCCTTGGCCGATATGAATTTTAGGGTCGACCGGGCAAGACGGGCTCCTCTGCCTAAGATGCATCTGCTTGGACAGACCGGCTGGCTCAAGTATGGCAAGCAAGAAGGCAACGGTTATAATTTTAGCGGAGGGCTTGCAGTCGACGTCCCGATCTTTAAAGGTTTTGAGTACACTTACCAAAAAAAGTTGGCTATGGCCGATGCGGAGATCACGTCTGCTGAGTTGAAAGAGCTTCAAAATGTGGTTGCCCTTGAGGTCTTAAGCTATAGCGAGACGGTCAAAGCAGCGGCGGAGGCGATGGGATATAGCGAGGAGTTTTACTCTGATGCGTTAAGGTCGTACCAAAATTCCTTAGAAAGTTATAAGGCCGGCCTGATCAATATTTTCGACCTTCTGCAAACTCAGAAATACCTTTCAGAGGCGCGCAATAAAAAAACTTTAGCTAGAACGGCATGGCTTGTCTCCTTGTCGCAGTTAGCTTTTGCTATTGGAGGCATCAACAAATGAGACGGATTGTTTTAGGGTCCTTGCTCCTTCTTTCAGGGTGTTCTGATTCGACTCCTCGACAGACTTATGAGGTGCCCCCTGTTCCCGTTCACGCAGCTTCGATCCAAGTGCGGGATGTTCCTCTTTTTTTCGAGGCGATCGGCGTTGTCAAGCCTGCCAAAACGGCGGAAGTGAAATCTTTTGTCCCCGGGATTATCCAAAAGGTCCACTTTACTGAGGGAGATCAGATTCAAGAAGGGACATTGCTTTATACTTTGAACGAGGCCCCTTACGCAATCCGCGTCCGTGAAGCAGAGGCTAGGCGCGATCAGACTTTAATCGAGTTGCTGAGGGCCAAAAAAAAGCTGGAGCGTTACAAGAGCCTGACAAATCAAGACTTGATCTCCAAGATCGAGTGGGATGAGCTGGAATCGGCAGTTGTTTTACACCGGGCAATGCTCAAAGCTGATGAAGCGCGCCTTGCGGCAGCGAGATTAGACTTGGAGCATTGTCAGATCAAAGCTCCCATTTCGGGATTAGCGGGAAAAAGCGCATTGCATGAAGGGAATATGATTGTCGGTTCAGAGTCGCTTGTTACGCTTATGCAAATTGAACCTCTTTATGTCGACTTTTCCATTACAGAACGGGAATTGAGGGAGGTTGCCGGCTTGCCCTCCATGATCCAGGTTTGCGCGGTGGGAAAAGAAGAGATCGTAGGCGAAGGAAAGGTCACATTTTTAGATCATGCCCTCGACTCTAAGACAGGGATGCTGGCCGTTAGAGGGATGATTGGGAAAAAGGGAGATCAGTTAGTTTGGCCGGGGCAGACCGTTAGCGTGCGTGTTTGTTACGGAAAAAAAGAGAATGCCCGGCTGATCCCGATGCGGGCGATCAAAACCGGTCAGGATGGGCCTTATATTTTTGCGATCAAAGAAGATCAAACAGTGGAGATCCGTCCTGTCAAGCTTGGACCTGAAGAAAGCGGCCTGATCGTGGTGGAGGAAGGCGTTGAGGCTGATGCTAAAGTCGTGACTGAAGGACACCATCGTTTGTTTCCCGGATCGAAAATTGAGGAAATAGCACGATGAACTTTTCTGCTCCATTTATTAAACGGCCAGTCATGACCTATATTGTGATGGGGATGATCCTGCTGATGGGGCTGATCGCGTTTAAAAAACTTCCCGTTACCGATCTCCCGAATGTCGATTATCCCGTGATCATGGTCCAAACTGCCTATTCAGGAGCCTCCCCTGAGGTGATGGAGCGGACAGTGACCACCCCCTTAGAAAAAGAGCTGATCAACATCAACGGGGTGAAGCATGTCACCTCTCAGAGCGGCCGTGGGTTTTCTTGGATCACCCTCCTTTTTGAATTGGATCGGGACCTTGATGAAGCGGCCCAAGATGTCCAAGCTGCTTTAAAGCGGGCAGACCCCTTTTTGCCTCGAGATCTTGATCAACATCCTTCTTATAGCAAGGCCAACGCCCATCAGGAGAGCATTATCTATCTTGTCCTGACGTCAAACTCTGTGACATTGCCCGAGCTTTACGATTACGCCCATAAACGGGTAGAGCAGCGGATTGCGAGGATAGACGGAGTCGGCAAAGTCGATGTCCACGGTTCCCCATATGCTTTGCGGATCCAGGTGAATCCCGAGCTGATGGCAGCCCGGGGCTTGAGCTTTGACGAGGTCCGGTTGGCAGTTGCTCAGGCAACGGAGAGCTTGCCTCTTGGAGTTTTGGAAACTACGGGACGCAAACTGACTTTGCAGGTTCCCGACCAGTTTCAGTCAGCAGCAGACTTCCGCCATCTTTTTCTTAAAAATGATGTCCGCTTAAAAGAAATCGCCGACGTTTTCGACGGACTTGAATCGGACGAGGTCTTCCATCTGATCAATAAGGACCAAGACCGCCTAGCTACGATTATCGGGGTAAAAAAGCAAAGCGGCGCTAACGCGGTAAAAATTTCTAGAGAGCTCAAACGGATTGTTGAGGACCTGCGCGAAGAGCTTCCCCCCTCCATGCAGCTTGAAGTTTGGTTTGATAAGGCCAATTGGATCAAAGAGGCGATCGAAGATGTCGAGTGGTCGTTAGTCCTCTCCTTTGTCCTCGTCGTGGTGGTGATTTTCTTTTCACTCCGCAAATTTCGCGAAACGATGATCGCAGCGACGGCATTGCCGCTTTCGATCATCGGGACCTTCATCTGCATGTATTTCCTAGATTTCAGCTTGGACATCCTCTCTTTGCTGGCATTGACCTTGGCGATGGGATTTGTGATCGACGATGCGATCGTGGTCCTTGAGAATATCGTCCGCCATCAGGAAAAAGGACTTTCGAGGATGGAAGCTGCGTTGCAGGGGTCAAAAGAAATTTGTTTCACAGTCCTTTCGATGACGATCTCCCTCGTCGCCGTTTTTATTCCCCTTTTGTTCATGAAGGATGTGACGGGCAGACTGTTTCGTGAGTTCAGCGTCACGTTGGCCATTTCTATTTTGGTCTCAGGCTTGATTGCCCTCACGCTGATCCCCATGCTGTGCAGCAAATTTGCATCCGGTCATCAAGAGGTCAAAACAGATCGGAACCATTTTGTACTTAAATTGTATGAAAAGACACTGGGCTGGTGCGTCAGCCATAAAAAAACCACCTTGTCGGGAGCGTTGGCCTGTGCAGCGCTTGTCGTTGTCCTTTTCCGATTTTTGCCGATCAACCTGTTTCCTGAAGAGGACCGTGGATTTATCTGGAGCTTTATTCAAGTTCCTACCGGGTTGACAAAACAGGACTCTGAACTCTACCAGGAAAAATTGAACGGGATGGTGCAGGCCCATTCGGCGGTCGATACATTTGTCACGTTTAATTTTAAGGACTATTTCATCTATCTGGTCAGTTTAAAAAAAGAAGAAGGACGCCTTTCTCAGCAAGAAGTTCTTGTCGAGCTGCAAAACCGTTTTAATTCAGTTCCCGGGATCCAGGCTTTCATGAAAGGGATGCAGCTCATCTCTCAAGAAGGGGGCGGTGGGTTCATGCGCAGCGATTATCAGTTTGTATTGAGAGGTTCGGATATTCAAGAAGTGCGCGTTGCGGCAGAGGCGCTCAAGCGCAAATTAGTTGCGAGCCCGGGTTTTGTCAATCCCGACCTTAGCATTAAAACAGACGATCCCAAATTAGACGTCATTGTTTTTGAGCATCAGGCCGATCAGCTAGGACTGACCCGCCAGATGGTCCAAGCGCTTTTGCAGCATGCTTATTCGGGAGGACAAATCGGCAAGGTCCAGAAAGATGGAGGAGAATATGCCGTTTTCCTGGAACTCGACCCTTCTTTTCAGAAGAATACGGAGGCCCTTGCCAAATTACATTTGCGAACCCCTTCGGGGGCAACAGTTCCCCTTAAATCGGTTGCTAATTGGAAAGAAAGCGTCGGACTTCAAACGATCGAGCATCTTGACCTCCTCTCTTCAGTCACCCTTTCGTTTGGCATTGCCAAAGATGCTTTGATTGCAGACACATTGGACCTTTTAAAGAAAACAGCTGCAGATACCCTTCCCGCCTCCGTTTCAGGAAAGTTAGAAGGGGTGGCGGAAATGGTCGACAAGACAAGCAGAGATACAGTGATGCTTTTGGTGTTTGCCGTTGTTGCCATGTATGCCGTTTTAGGCATTCTTTACGAAAGTTTCATCCATCCTCTTACGATCCTCTCTTCCCTCCCCTTTGCCTGTTTAGGAGGGGTCCTCACACTGCTTGCGTTTAAAGAGCCGCTGTCTTTGTACAGCATGGTCGGGTTCCTGCTTTTGATCGGCATTGTCAAGAAAAACGGGATCATGATGGTCGATTGCGCTATTGAAATTCAGCGGAATCAGAACCTGGCTGCGCCTGCAGCCGTCCAGCAAGCCTGCCTGATCCGTTTTCGTCCCATCATGATGACGACCGTGGCAGCTGTCATGGGAGCCGTTCCGATTGCGATTGGGATCGGCGCGGGATCGGATACCCGCCGAGGATTGGGGCTTGTCATTGCCGGTGGATTGATCTTTTCTCAACTGCTGACCCTGTATGTCACACCGGTGATCTACCTGTATTTAGAGAAACTTAGAAAGCGTCATGGTTGCGATACCAGGTGATAAATCGCTCGAGCCCTTCTTCAAGGCTCGTCTGCGGAGAGTAACCGAGAAGCCGGCTTGCTTTTGATAGGTCCGCATAGGTCATCGGCACATCGCCTGCCGGCAGCGGCATCTCATGGCGGACCGCTTTTTTCTTTAGAAGGGACTCAAGGATGGCGATCATGGTGTTCACGCTTTCCGGACGATGGTTTCCCAAGTTCACAATGTCATAACCTTCGCAGCGGTCAATTGCTTGGACAGTCCCTTCGACGATATCATCGATGTAAGTAAAATCCCGCTTGACCTCTCCCTGCGCATAAACCGTGATCGGCTTTCCCTCTAAAATCGCTTTTGTGAAAGAAAAGTAAGCCATGTCAGGACGCCCCCAAGGCCCATAAACTGTAAAGAACCGAAGTCCTATCATCGGGATCTTGAACGTATGGTGGTAGGCATGGGCAATCATCTCGTTGCTCTTTTTGGTCGCGCCGTAGAAGCTTGCAGGGCAATCGGTTTGGTCCGACTCGGCGAAGGGAATTTTTGTGTTGAGCCCGTAAACAGATGAGGAGGAAGCGTAGATGAGACGGATATGCGGCATTGTTTTAAGAACTTCCAGCAGTTGGACAAAACCGGTTAAATTGCTGTGAACGTAGGCATTGGGATTTTCAAATGAGTAGCGGACGCCGGCCTGCGCAGCTAAATGGACAACGTGGTTAATCTCATTCTCTTCAAGGCATTTTTTCAGGGTTAAGGCATCATTGATATCGGCGTTAAGCGTGGAAATTTTCTTTTTTTCCAGTTGGGCAGCTCTCGCTTTTTTAAGATCGGTCGAGTAATAAGCGTTAAAATTGTCATACCCGACAACATGATCTCCCCGATTTTTTAGGGCGAGACAGAGGTGAGATCCGATAAAGCCAGCCGAGCCGG
>CAZEYJ010000086.1:0-7569 GCA_964516795.1 uncultured bacterium | reverse complement strand
TCTTGCTCGATTGCTTCCTCTTGCTGGACAACAGGAGCTTTAGCGCGGGCTGCGCGCTGCTGGGCCGCTTGTCGGCGGACAGGCTGTTCTTGCTCGACAGCTTCCTCTTGCTGGACAACTTTAGCGCGGACTGCTCGCCGCTGGGCCGCTTGGCGGCGGACGGGCTGCTCTTGCTCGATTGCTTCCTCTTGCTGGACAACAGGAGCTTTAGCGCGGGCTGCGCGCTGCTGGGCCGCTTGTCGGCGGACGGGCTGCTCTTGCTTGACTGCTTCCTCTTGCTGGACGACAGGGGCTTTGGCGCGGGCTGTACGTTGCTGAGTTGGTTGGCGGCGGACGGACTGCTCTTGCTCAACTGCTTCCTCTTGCTGGACGACAGGGGCTTTAGCGCGGGCTGTACGTTGCTGAGTTGGCTGGCGACGGACGGGCTGCTCTTGCTCGACTGCTTCCTCTTGCTGGACAACAGGGGCTTTGGCACGGGCTGTGCGTTGTTGAGCCGGTTGACGACGGACCTGGCGCACAGGCTCTTCTTCCGCTTGAACTTCTTCTTGTTCTATAACGACAGGTTCAGCGTAAGCTTCAAGCTCCTGAGCTGATCTGCGGCTAGCGCGGCGAGGAGGCTGATAAGCGGATGATTGATCCTCAAATTCCTGCTCCTGGAAAACAAATTGCTTATCTGTTGAACGGGACCGGCGATCGGCCACTTTTTTATCGGAACTGTCGCGCTGGGTGACATGGGGGCGGTCTGTATGCTCTCGAATGTCTTTGACCCGCTTTGTCGAAGAAGAGATAGATGGATTAGCTGACACCCGTCTTTGCTGCTCTTTTTTTGGGACTGCAGGAGCAAATGCGATTTCGTCATCTTCAATGAGGGTTTCCTGAAGTTCCTCAGCATTTTGTTCTTCGTCGTAGAACGCTTCCGTATAAAGGTCTGCGTTCTCATCATTTAGAGAAGAATCTTCTTCAACCACGACTGCTTGGTCAAACAATTCTTCACTATCAAATCCATTATTATCATAATTTGCATATGTAAATAATGGGGTCATCAACAACAATAACCACCGATTCTTCATCTTCCCCTCCAATAAATCTAAAGAAACAAATTAAAAAAACTTAAACACATTTAACCCACCTCTAATAAATCTGCCATTTAATTGTAAATAAATATTTTTTAAAAAGAAGAACAAACTGAATTGGAGAACTAGATAAGCTGAGAAAGAAATGTGCGTGCAGGAACTTCAATAGGAGGACCTTTAATGAAACAATCCCGGTTAACAAACGGCTTTTCCAAAGCAACCTGGAATGCATAAGGAGCCTCGGTTTGTTCCTGGAAATAATACAACGAAGGGGAAAGCGCTTTTTCAGAAGTTTTTACTTCGGCAAGAAACCAAGGCTTATCATCTTTTGTCACAAGAAAATCAACTTCGCGTTTTGCTGTATCTCGTAAATAATACAAACCAAAATCCCCAAATCCCGCATCAGTCCAAAATTGGGTCGCCTTTAAAAGATGGGAAGCAACAAAATTTTCGTTGCGCGCTCCATCATCCGAAGCAACCGTCCAATCCCACAAATAGACTTTAGGTTGTTTTAAAAGCGATTTTGAAATGTTGCGAGACCAAGGTTGGATGGTAAAACAATAATACAGGCTCGCTAAGGTCTTAATCCAACGCTGGATCGTCGGGCTCGACACTTTGACCGCATTGGCTAAGCTCGTATAATCCACCAGCTGACCCACTTGACGAGCCAACAACTTAGCAAGCAGTTCAATCTGACCTAGATCCTGGATTTGAGTCAAATCGCGTAAATCTTCTCTCAGCAATAGATCCATCCTTAACTTACGCCACTGATGCACAAAACGGGACTCTCTTTGCACAAAAGGTTCAGGAAACCCCCCATACTCCAACAACACGTCGAAATCAGGACTGTCGTAAGGAGAAGAAAGAAGTGTTTGAGGAATGCTTGAATCGATCAACTCGCGAACGGAAAGTGGATGGAGATGGTATAAGAAATAGCGCCCCATCATGCTATCTCCACCTCTTTTATAAACATCTAAACGCGCGCTGCCCGTTACAATAACCCGTACATGCTTTTCATAGGTGTCGAAAAAGCCCTTTAAAAAGCGCTTCCAATGTCGATATTTATGGATTTCATCGAATACGACGAGAGGTAAAGGCATCTGAAGACTCAAAATACCAAAATGACGCGCTACCACCTCGGGACCTCCCAAAATGATGGCCCGATGCACTTCATTGTCCCAATTTAAATACATCTCAGGAGACACCATGCTTAAAGAAGAGGTGGTTTTTCCCACTTGTCTTGGGCCTGCCAAAAAGAGCATTTGGCGATTGCGCGAAAAATGGTCCTGAATGACTTTTCTGTAAATTCTTTCAATCATAGGACCATTTTAACACAGCTGTTATTTTAATCCAGATTATTTTAACATCCATGTTAAAATGATCCAACACCCTAAATAATAAGATGTTAATCAACCCCTGAGATTATCCCACTATTTTTTTTACCCACCACCTCGTAGCCACCTGGCGATATCCTCTTTTTATCCAACTGATAAATCTCTCAACTTTCCATCTGACCCTTTTGACCCCACTAGCAACTCCGCTTCGGTTTCCTCTATAAGGAATCAGTGGGTAAACGCCTTCAATAAGAAGCTCACAGCGCAATTTTCTGCTGTCATACCCTTTATCGGCCTCCAGGAACACAATTTCATCAAGGGGTAAAAGCATCTCTAAAATTCATCTTGTGGATTAATGGATAAATCTTTAGAATCTTCTCTGAACTTGAATCATTTTTTGCAAATCTTTCTTATAAGGACTTCTACTATGGCAAAAGGCGCACGCGAAACAATTAAATTAAAAAGTACAGAAAGCTCCGAGTGTTATTGGACAACAAAAAACAAGCGGACTTCGACACAGCGTCTGGAATTAAAAAAATTCGATAAAAAGTTGAAAAAACACGTTGTTTTCAAAGAAGCTAAATAAAGCGATTTTCTACTCCAGATAAGAGTTGCTTCGATCAGCCAAAAGTTGATTGGTGCAACTCTTTAAAAAAACTAATTGGTAGAGCAAAACCTTCAGGTTCTGATAGAAAGATTCCACATAGACAAGCTGAGCCTCAAAAGAAATGTTTGAAATTTCGGTTGCTCTCAAGTACCTCATGCCCCGAAAGAAACAGTTATCTGTCTCTTTGATCTCTCTCATGTCGGTGCTTGTGATCTCTCTTGTGGTCTGGCTTGTGCTTGTCTTCCTTTCCGTGACGGAGGGGATCGAGAAAAAGTGGCTCGACAAGCTCACGAGCCTCAACGCCCCTTTGAGGATCACGCCGACCCAGGACTACTACTCCTCCTATTATTACCAGATCGACTCCTTTTCCTCCGCATCGAACTTCCAAACGAAGTCGATTGCCGAGAAGGCCGCTTCCTCGCTAACCAATCCCTACTCTGAAGAAGAGGACCCCGAACTCCCATTCCACTTTCCTCTTCCGGAATACAATTCGAACGGAGCTCTGAAAGATCCGGTCAAGCAGGCCTATGCCATTCTGCAAGAGATGCAAAACAACCACTCTGATCTGGTCTTTCAGGACTTCGAGGTAGGAGGGGCTTTGCTCCGCCTTCAACTTTTAAGGCCTGAATCGCATGTCGCAACGGGAAAGGCCAACAAGTCGCAGAGTTTTTTGACCCAGGCTTCTTATGTCGCTTCATTTGCTGATAAAAGCCCCTATGTCCACAAATTGCTCCTTCCGATCCGGCCTCAAGATGTAAACCACCTCTATTTCATGGCGCCTCATGCGCTCGACCACTGCCGCGAAGACGCCCCCTCTTTATTGGGACGAGCTGCCCCCGGTTCCTTGGAACCTCGCCTCAAAGCTTTGGCCGAGCACACGGCGATCCGCTCGCTAAAGACAAGTTATCCTCATTGGAAACTGCCCCGCCATCTCCTGCCGCAAAATGGAAAGTTCACTGCGGTCGCTTATATCCAACAGGGTAATATCTCCCATATCAGCCTGCCGCAAAATGGGCAGCTGCCGATTTCTGCCAATGGGGATAACGGAACGCTGGTCTGCAAAGAGGGAGGCCTTACCTTCATCTCCTCAAATCACGGGCCCATCTCTTTAGATCCGAAAATCCCCCTGATCGTCGAAGGGATGTTGATGATGCAAGCAGACCTCATCAAAGAATCTTTAGACCGGGTGGGCCGACTTGAGCAAGTCCGTTTTGCAGTCCGCTCGACGCTGCAAGGTCTTCCTCTTCGGGGAGAGATCGAATGGGATGGGGTCGAGATCGCCGAAGCAGATGCTCAGATGGAGTGTGCGGAGGCTTGCCTCAATGGACCTCCTTGGGTAGGAAAAATTTCAAATGGGCTTGCCCGCCTTCCTGTCAACGGAGAAAAAGAGACTGGGGTTTTGCTCGCCAAGAATTTCCAAGACAATGGGATCCTGATCGGCGATAGGGGGTATCTCTCCTATTCGACTTCAACTTCAAGCTCGATCCAGGAACAGCGCCTCCCCATTTTCGTCGCCGGGTTCTACGATCCGGGAGTGATGTCGATCGGCGCCAAGTGCATCCTTGTTCCCTCTTCTCTTGCCCATACGATCTGCTCTTCTTCCTCCTCGTTCAACCTCGATAAGGCGCAATCAAGCGGAATCCTCGTCTGGTTCAAAGACTTGGACCAAGCCAAAGTTTATAAAGAGAAAATCACAGCTGCTTTTGAGCAGGCAGGGATCGCACCTTATTGGAAAGTGGCGACATTTCGAGAGTATGATTTTGCCAAAGACCTCCTAGAGCAGTTCCAAAGCGACCAATACCTCTTTACTCTTGTCGGGATCATCGTTTTAATCGTTGCCTGCTGCAACATTATTTCTCTTCTTGTCCTCTTAGTGAACGATAAAAAGAGGGAGATCGGCATTCTGCAGGCCATGGGGGCTTCCTCGGGAAGCATCGCAGCAATTTTCGGGGCCTGCGGCATCGCGATGGGGATCTTAAGCAGCCTCCTGGGAACGCTGGCCGCCTTGTTCACCCTTCATCATATCGATAAGATCGTTCACATCTTGAGCTTGATCCAAGGGCACGATGCGTTCAA
Source organism: uncultured bacterium (assembly GCA_964516795.1). GTDB lineage: Bacteria > Chlamydiota > Chlamydiia > Chlamydiales > Rhabdochlamydiaceae > Acherontichlamydia. The sequence continues at coordinate 2,479 of CAZEYJ010000086.1, read as the reverse complement.
TGCCGCCTTTTTTGGCAGCGCCCTTCCCGATCAGCTTAGCCACCGGGCGGTCATTTTCATGCTGATTGCCACTCCGCTTCTTTCACTTTGCGCCGGCCTGGTCCCTGCAATCAAAGCTTGCCGTTTGCGCCCTTCTGCTATTTTGAGGTCGGAATGATCGTTACAGCAAAAAAACTGAGCAAAACGTTCACATCGCCAAGCCGCATCGAGGTCTTGAAAGAGGTCGACCTTGTTATTGATAAAGGGGCTTCAGTTGCTGTCATGGGAAAATCGGGGGAAGGAAAAAGCACCTTGCTGCATCTTTTAGGCACGCTGGAAAAGCCGACTTCCGGGGAACTGGAAATTTGCGGAGTGAGGGTCGATTCAGCTCCTCTTGCACGCTTGCGCAACACAAAGATCGGCTTCATCTTCCAATCGTTCAACCTCCTCGATGACTACACCGTATTGGACAATGTGCTGATGCCGGCAAAAATCGCGAGGATGCCAACCCATCGCAGCTCCGCTTCCTATCAGCGGGCAATGGGCCTTCTGGAGCAAGTGGGCCTCAGCCCGCGGGCCCACTTTCTTGCCAAACTCCTTTCGGGAGGAGAAAAGCAGCGGGTTGCGATCGCCAGGGCGCTTCTTAATGATCCTGAGCTGATTTTAGCTGATGAGCCTTCAGGGAACCTCGACCATTTCCATTCTCAGGCGATCCACCAACTGCTCCTGCAGCTGACGAAGCGGGAAGGAAAAACACTCATCGTCGCCACTCATGATCCTGAACTGGCTTCTCTATGCGACCAAACCTATTTACTTAAAGACGGAACTTTAGGAACACCATGCGCATCTTAATGATCGGAACCGGTTATGTCGGCCTTGTCACGGCGAGCTGCTTTGCTGAAATGGGACATCATGTCATCTGCCTGGATATCGATGCAGGGAAGATCCGGCAATTGCAGGAGGGGGCAATCCCTTTTTTTGAACCGGGGCTGAAAGAGATCGTTGCACGGAACGTCCAAGCAGGGCGTTTAAGTTTCACGACCAGCTATGAAGAAGGCGTTTCTCATGCCGTGGTCTGTTTCATTGCTGTGCCTACCCCTTCGCAAGATAATGGATCATGCGATCTTTCCTATGTCCTTGCGGCAGCTAAGACAATTGCCCAAACAATGGACGGCTATCGGCTGATCGTCAATAAATCGACTGTCCCCGTCGGCACTGCAGACCGGGTGCGGCAAGCGATCTCTGCAGCTCTTGCGGAACGCAATTGCGAAATCCCGTTTGACGTCGTCTCCAATCCTGAGTTCTTAAAAGAGGGCTCGGCAGTCCAAGACTGCATGAAACCTGACCGGGTCATCCTGGGGGCCGACAACCCGCAAGCTCTGGACCTCATGCGCCAGATCTACTCCGCCTTCACATTGAACCATGACCGGATCCTCTCAATGGACGTCCGTTCTGCCGAAATGACAAAATATGCAGCCAATGCGATGCTGGCGGCCCGGATCTCCTTCATGAACGAGCTGGCCGCTCTATGCGAGCAAGTGGGGGCCAATATCAACCAGGTCCGCATCGGGATCGGCTCAGATGCTCGCATCGGCTACCAGTTCCTCTATGCAGGAATCGGCTATGGAGGTTCTTGCTTTCCCAAAGACATCAGGGCCCTTCAGGCAACGGGAAAAGAGGTCGGAATCGACATGCCGATCCTTGAGGCGGTAGAAACAATTAATCAACGCCAGCGCACACGCTTCATTCAAAAAGTCACCAACCACTATGCTTCTCAAGGGGGGGTGAAAGGAAAGACCTTGGCGATCTGGGGACTTTCCTTCAAACCCGATACGGACGACATGCGCGACGCCCCTTCGCTTTGCCTTATTAAGGCGCTACTTAAAGAAGGCGCTATCTTACGACTTTACGACCCAATCGCAATGGACGCTGCAAAAAAACTCCTCCCCTCTTCTTCCCAACTGATCTACTGCAAAGATGAATATGAGACAGCAGAAAAAGCAGATGGGATCATCCTTGTAACGGAGTGGAAACAGTTCCGCTTTGTCAACTTTGAAACGCTATGCGCCAAACTCGGCCAGCGGGTCCTTTTTGACGGAAGGAACCAATATAAGCCGCAAGAGATGCATGCCAAAGGATTCCATTATTATGCGATCGGATACTCTCCAAGCTGCCACTCTCTTCATGAGGCCGTCTTATCTGTCCAAAACTCGCGCAACACCATGGAAGGAACCCTTGTCCATTAATGCATTTGCCTCTCAAGCAAAACAGCTCGTTGAAAAACGGCTCGGGGAACTGATCGCCGAAGCCCCCTCGCTAGCCTATGGGCATCTCTTTACAGCAGCGCGCTATTCCCTCCTCTCTTCAGCTAAACGGATCCGCCCCCTTCTTCTCTTGGCAACGCTAGAGACCTATGGGATCCCGCTCGATCAGGGAGTCGACACCGCCTGCGCGATTGAAATGGTCCACACCTACTCTCTGATCCACGACGACCTGCCTT
>CAZEYJ010000085.1:0-3480 GCA_964516795.1 uncultured bacterium | reverse complement strand
TCTTGAATATGAGCCTCATCGGAAGTTGCACCATTTTTTCGAGAAGATGAACCATTGCTATCTTGAATCTAAGGCGCTTTGGGAAAATGATTTTGACGGCAAAGGATTTGAGTGGGTCGATTGCAGCGATCAGCAGAATTGCGTCTTGAGCTATTTGCGCAAAGCATCAGGGCGCTATTTATTGTGCGTCCATCATTTTACCTCGAACTTTCAGCCAAAGTATTTTATCAGGCTGCGCAATGTGGCCTCGATGACCGAGGTAATGAATACCGATAGAGAAGAATTTGGCGGTTCTGGCAAACTGAGCAGAACCGTTGAGATCATTCGCGATTCGGAGGGGAGGGCTGCTGGCGTAGAGATTGTCTTAGCGCCTCTTGCAACGATGATTTTTGATGTTCAATTTCATTTCTAGTGAATAAGTTATGGTTCGAGCTACCGATACGAAAGAAGAGTATCATCACCTGATCCGGGAAATCAATCAGCATGACAGGCATTATTATCTAGAAGCCAAGCCGGTCATTTCCGATTATGCCTATGACCAGCTTGTCAAAAAGCTGGAGGCGATTGAACGGGCCCATCCCGACTGGATTTCGGCGGCTTCGCCTACGCAACGGGTTGGGGAGATGACCTCCAAAGGGTTTAAGCAAGTAGTCCATCGCCACCCGATGCTCTCTTTGGCCAACACCTATTCTAAAGAAGAACTTCAGGATTTTGTCAAACGGGTCCATAAACTGCTTGGAAAAACCGAGGTTATGCTCTGCGCAGAGCTGAAAATGGACGGTGTGGCAGTGACGGCGATCTATGAAAATGGGATTTTTGTGCAGGCCCTGACGCGCGGGGATGGAAAGAAAGGAGATGATATCACGGCGAACATGAAGACGATCCGCTCCGTTCCTTTGGAGCTCTCCGGATCCCACCTTCCCGAGCGTTTAGAGGTGCGCGGGGAAGTATTTATGGAACATGCCGTTTTTCAAAAGCTCAACGCACAGAAAGAAGAGGAGGGGGAAGAGCTGTGGGCCAATCCCCGGAATGCGGCGGCAGGATCGCTGAAATTATTAGACCCGCGGCTTGCGGCCGAGCGGCATTTGAGTGCTGTTTTTTATGGGTTTGGCGATGAGGACGATCCCCCTGTAGAGACCCAATATGAGTGCCACAAGTATCTAAAAAAGGTCGGGCTTCCTGTCTTTGAGGAAAGGCATCGGAAGCGTTGCGACAGCGTGGAAGAGCTTCTCGACTTTGCTTCGGGGATTGAAACGCTGAGGCATAAACTCCCTTTTGATATCGATGGGATCGTGATCAAAGTCGATCAGCTCAGCTACCACGACCAGATGGGTGTCACAGGAAGAAGCCCCCGGTGGGCTGTTGCGTATAAATTTGCTCCCGAGCAGGCGTTGACCCGGATTGAAGCCATTACCGTACAAGTTGGCAGGACGGGTGTTTTGACCCCTGTTGCCGAACTGGAGCCCGTTTTTGTTGCCGGAAGCACGATTTCCCGGGCAACGCTCCACAATCAAGAAGAGGTGGAGAGGAAAGATATCCGCGTTGGGGATTGGGTCCTGATTGAAAAGGGAGGGGACGTGATTCCTAAGGTCGTTTCAGTGGACCTGCGGAAGAGGCCGAAAGGAAGCCATCCTTGGAAGATGCCGAGACATTGCCCTTCTTGCGGCGCACATGTCGTCGAAAGTGAAGAAGAGGTCGCAGTCAGATGCCCTAATGTGAGAAAATGCCCCGAGCAACGGATGCGCCAAATCGCTTTTTTTGCCAGCAAGGATGCGATGGACATCAACCATTTGGGAGAGAAGGTCGTTGAGCAGCTGTTTACCAAGGGGTTTGTGAAAAAGATTTCCGATATTTATACCCTGACAGAAAAAGAAGTGTCCAAGCTAGACGGATTCAAGGAGAAATCGGTCCATAATCTGCTAACCAGCATCGATAGATCGCGCCATGTCAGCTTAGCTCGGTTCATTTTAGCGCTCGGGATCAAGTATGTCGGAGAAGGGACAGCAGAGGTCCTTTCAGAGCACGTCCGCGATATTGATGCACTGGCGGAGATGGGTGTTGATGAGCTGCTGGAAATCGAAGGGATCGGGGAGAAGATCGCCGATTCGATTGTCGACTATTTTTCCGACCCGGAGCACCTTAAGGAGATCCATGCCCTTCTCAAATATGGGGTCAAGCCCCAGCCGCCTAAGGTCGTCCGGAGGAAGGACCATTTCTTTTCTGGGAAGACTGTTGTTTTAACGGGGACCTTGCATAATTACTCGCGCACAGAAGCTGCCCAGCTCATCAAAGAGCGCGGAGGCAAAGTCTCGAGCTCAGTCAGTTCCAAGACAGATTTTGTCATCGCGGGAGAGGATCCAGGCTCTAAGCTTGATAAGGCCCGTGAACTGAAAGTCAAAATTTTAAGCGAATACGAATTTGAGAAAGTCCTATAGCTGCCGCAGCCTTAAAAAGGCATGGCGAGCGCAGCGATGTCATGGCTTTTTAAGGACGTAGCTTAAACACGGGTTTACGGTTTTTAAGGCCCTTCTGAAAGACATTGAATTTATCCATTTCTAAGCCTCAGATAGTTAGGATCTTGTGGAGTTAAGAGCTCTTTTTTATGGCCCTGTGCTAGGACTTCTAAACGATTTATCTTTTCTCTACTCATAAAAATGCGCCCTTTTATGCTTGTAATCTCTTGACTATTAGCAACTTTAGTTGCTAAAACTGGAATTTCGAAAAAAAATAGCAGACTGTTTAATTTGCGTTGACAATATAAATATTAAAGTTTAAAATTCTACTGGTTATGGTTTTATATTTAATAAATAATAAAAGTAGGTGTTTTTTTATGTCGGCTATTTCATCAGAAGTTAAATTGAATTGTCCTTTAGCTTGTATGCCCACCCCTCGGTCAGAGCAGTCAGAGCGTCAGTATGCTTTGCAAGGGATCGAAGGGGCCGTAGAGGAGCGTTCTTATGTATCGGAGAATTTTAGACGGCCGACAGAGGAAGAGAGGCAGACGATAGCGAGCCGATTTGTCGATCTGGTCGCAGATTTTAATCGCGGTAAAGAAAACTCTCAGAAAAAAAACTTAATGGCCCTAGCGGAAAATTTAAGATGGCTTGACTTCGAAGGTAAAATGGGAGTGTTGCGGTTGTGCAATGCTTTCATTGCTTCAGGGAGTGATAGTAATGTGTGTTATGGAATTTCTGTTGAGGGGGCTTTATGCGTCGTAAAACAAGCCCTGGGAGGGAGCTGGGAGTCTTGGCAACGTGAAATTCGGTGCCTCCAAACCCTTAACGGCTCAGCTAATGTTGTGCGTTTAATCGCTGCAAATGAAGACTTTATTGTTGAAGAGCTGTGCGAGAGCTTTGAAGAGGTTTATGATGATCTCTATCAAAAGTTAAAAGTGTGGGAAGATGGTGGTGAGTTAGATGAAGCAACGTGGGATCGTTATCTAAATTTTAGAAATCGTTGGACTTTGGGGATTCTGCAGGG
>CAZEYJ010000084.1:0-7721 GCA_964516795.1 uncultured bacterium | reverse complement strand
CATGAGGAGCCCTGTCATCCCTCCTAAGGTGAACGTTACGATGAACCCCAAAAACCAATACATTGGCGTTTTAAACTCGATGCGTCCGCGGAACATGGTAAAAAGCCAGTTAAAGACTTTAACACCGGTCGGAATCGCAATAATCATGGTCATGATGCCGAAGAAGGCATTGACGTTCGCTCCCGCCCCCATCGTGAAAAAGTGATGGAGCCAAACAATGAAAGAAAGGAACGTGATCGCAACAATCGCCCATACCATCGACGAATAGCCGAACAACCTTTTATGAGAAAAAACGGGGACGATTTCTGAAAAAACCCCAAAAGCGGGAAGGACCAAGATATAAACCTCAGGATGCCCCCACGCCCAGAAGAGATTGACGTACATCATCGGATTCCCTCCATAGTCTGGAGTGAAGATCCGGGTATCTAAAAGGCGGTCTGTCGAGAGCATCGCAGCATTTGCCGTCAAGATCGGAAAGGCAAATATAACCAATGTGACAGCAGCAAGAGACGCCCAAACGAAAACAGGCATCCGCATCAGCGTCATCCCCGGACAGCGCATCTTCAAAATCGTGACGAGAAAATTAATTCCCGAGAGCAAACTTCCCGCCCCCGATATCTGGACCGTCCATAGCCAATAATCGACCCCGACCCCGGGATTGTACTTGAGCCCTGCCAAAGGAGGATAGGCAGACCACCCCGTCCCGGCAAACTCCCCGATCACCAAGGAGACAAAGATAAACATCCCTCCGAAGGTAAAGAGCCAGAAACTTAAATTGTTAAGAAAAGGGAAGGCAACATCGCGCGCTCCGATCTGCAAAGGCAAAATCAGGTTAATGAGCCCAAACATCAGCCCCATGCCGACAAAAAAGATCATCGTGACGCCATGCGCCGTAGCAAGCTGCTGAAAATGGGAAGCCCCCAAATATCCCATCGAGTCCGCGCAGGCAAATGCCTGCTGGGCGCGCATCATGACCGCATCGATCAGTCCTTTGGCCAGCATGACGAAAGAAACGATGATGTACATCATTCCGATCTTCTTATGGTCGACTGATGTGATCCACTCTCTCCATAGCCATTTCCAGCGCTTCGTATAAGTCACCAATGCGATACAGGCAATTGCCCCGATGACCATCGAAAGACCCGCGAGAACTTCGATCCAATCATGGATAAAAGCATCTATCGTTAATCTGCCAAACATACCTTTTCCTTCAATCTTTATTGATGACCTGGAACCATATATTTCATCATAATCCAATCAAACAGCCCTTGCTGGTCCAATACAAAATACTCGACAGGATGATAGGAACTCGGTTCCACAAGCTCTGCATACGTCTCGAGCGTCAAATGCTTAGGCGATGCTTTGACCGATTGGACCCACTGGTCAAACGCATCGGCAGAGCTCGATTTTGCCGTAAAGGTCATCCCTGCAAATCCCTCGCCGCTGATATTGGCGGAAGCTCCGCGGAACGAGCCCTCTTCATTGGCGATCAAATGCAATTTAGAGCGCATCGCCGGCATCGCATAGATCTGCCCGCCGAGCTGGGGGATCCAAAACGAGTTCATCGGAGCATCGGCTGTGATCTCGAAATTAATCGGCGTTTTTTCAGGGAACTGAACAAAATTCACCGTTGCAATCCCCTGCTCCGGATAGATGAAAAGCCACTTCCAATCTAGAGCAACAGCCTGGATCTGGATCGGCTTGACGCCATTATCGATCGGCTTAAAAGGATTGAGCTCATGGCTCGACTCCCAAGTCAATACAGCCAAGATCACGATGATCACGCAAGGAACGCCCCACCAGCAGCACTCGGCAATGTAGTTGTGCTCCCAATCGGGATGGTGATCGGCATGCTTGTTGCTCGCCCGATACTTCCACGCAAAAAACCAAGTCAGGACCAACACAGGAACGACGACGATCAACATAAGCAGCGAAGCGGTGATGATCAGATCGCTTTCAGCCTCTCCAATCATCCCCTTCGGCTCTAAAACAGCAATCGTATGCGTATTGATATAAATAGCCGTAATTGCCGCTACAGCTAAAAAAAGCAACGCCAATAAAGCGATCTTAAACCCTTTTTTCATGAATCACTCATTATAAAAATGAAACCCTCTACAGCCACCATTCGGGGTATATATAAAAGTTGAATGAAATAATCTACAAAAAAAAATACCTATTTGAGTAGAATCTGCTAAAAAATATACCGAAATGACTTGAGAGCCTGTCTACAAACTTGGGTTTCTGTCGAATTTTTGGATTATTTTGGCCAATTTTTGTTTCTTTTTCGGGGGGTAATATCAACATTGCGTATATTACCCCCCGAAAAAGAAACGAAAATTGGCTTAAAAGAACCTAAAAATCGACAGAAACCCAAGTTTGTAGACAGGCTCTGAAGGACCGGTATATCTCTTAAGGAGATTTAGGTTTGAAAAACGGCATTCACGATCTTTTGCTCGCCAGCAGCCACCACAGCGTCTGGCTCCATCTGGGTTGGCTTGAAGTCAAACAACGCTATCGGCGATCTGTTTTAGGCCCTTGGTGGATCAGCATCAGCATGCTCATCTTCATCGGTGCCATGAGCCAAATTTTCAGCCACCTGTTCCAAGAGAGCCTTGCAAACTATGTCCCTTTTTTTACCGCAGGGTTTATGCTCTGGAGCTTTATATCGACCAACATCATCGAATCGACCGAGATCTTCAAAGCCCATAGCGGAATGATCAAACAGATCAAACTCCCCTATTCCCTATACATCCTCAAATCCCTTGTCAAAAGCCTGATCGTCCTCGCCCACAACTTCATCATCTATCTTTTGGTCATCGCGATCTTCCAAGTGAACCCGGGATGGTCGTTTTTCCTCTTCTTCCCAGGCCTGCTGCTTCTAGTGGTCAACCTCTACTGGATGACCCTCTTCATTGCCTTGCTTAGCACCCGCTTCCGCGATATCGCCCCGATCGTGATCAGCTGCATGCAAATCCTCTTTTTCATCACGCCCATTTCCTGGACACCAAAATTGCTTGGAACAGAATCGCTGATCGTTAAACTCAACCCTTTTGTCTACTTTCTCGACATGGTCCGCAACCCACTGCTAGGAAAACCAATCGATCCCAGTTCCCTTTCGATCACGCTCTGCATCACCCTGGTCGGCCTCATCGGCACGCTCAGCATCTTTAATCGGGTCCGACCTCGAATCCCTTTTTGGCTGGATTGATCTATGGCAAAAATTGAACTCGATAACGTCTCTTTAGTCTATCCTATCTATGGAACAAACTCCCGCTCCCTGAAAGTGAGCATGCTCCAAGCCGCCACAGGTGGAAAATTCTTAAAAAATCACTCGACCGTCCAAGTCCAAGCCCTCGATACGGTCAGCTTTTCCCTGGAAAATGGAGACCGCCTCGGTCTCATCGGCCACAACGGGGCCGGAAAGACCACTCTGCTGAAAGTCCTGGCAAAAATCTATGAGCCCACCTCGGGCAAGCTCACCGTCTCCGGCAAGCTCAACAGCCTGTTCGATATCATGGTCGGCATGGACCATGGTCTGACAGGATATGAGAATATCATGCTGCGCGGGCTCATGCTCGGCCTTAAACGAAAACACATTCTCAATCTCATTTCTGAAATCGAAGAATTTGCCGAGCTCGGCGAATTTGTCAGCATGCCGCTGACAAGCTACTCCTCCGGGATGCTCATCCGGCTGGGCTTTGCCATTGTGACCAGCATTTTTTCAGAGATCCTTCTGATCGATGAGGTCGTCAGCGTCGGCGATGAACGGTTCATCCAAAAAGCCAAGCAACGGATCTCCCATCTCATCGACCAATCCCACATCATGGTCCTTTCCACCCACGACCATCAAGTGATCCGCGACTTTTGCAACAAGGTCCTTTGGCTTGAGCAGGGAAAAATTAAAATGTTTGGGCCAACAGAAGAGGTCTTTAAAGAAAGAGATCACCTCAGCCATGCAATAATCAGCAATTGACATATATGAAACGAACTGCAGCTCTCTCTTTAGCGCTGGGGATCATCTCCCTGTTTGGAAAAACCGACCAAGCGGAAGCGCTTTTATTTCCTAATGAACTGTCTGAATGGCAGCTAAGAGATTACAACGGCCTGATCTTCCCTTGGTTCACCCACCCCTTCCTCGACATTTTAAAAACATGGAATATGTGCAGCTGGGACGTCTTTGAGTGGGGATCTGGCTACTCGACGATCTGGTTTGCCTCCCGTTGCAAAAAAATCGTCAGCATCGAGCATAATCCCGAATGGATCAAAGTGCTAAGAGATCAGCTGTGGGAGTTGGGCTTTAGAAATGCGCGCATTAAAAGGCGCACCCCGAAGTGGCCTTTCCATATCGGGTCGGGAGGAGAAACTTCAGACTATGTCTTAGCGATCCATGAAGAGGACACGCTCTACGACTGCATTATTATCGATGGGGAATACCATCGGAACACCTGCGCCGTCCACGCCCTCAAGCGCATCAAGAAAAATGGGGTCATCATTCTGGACAACGCCAACCAAGCCAGCATCGGCCTCAATTCCCAACCGACATTTGATCTGCTCGAGCAATACGAACACCACTCTTTTCGACAGCCGAACCACCCGGACTGGAGGACCGACTACTGGATCATTAATTAGGCGAGATGAGCGAATTTTCGACGATCTTATCTGTCGCTGCGCTCCAGCAAAGATCATCGGAAGTTTGCACATGCGGGCGCTGCATGATTCTCCACTTATCCCAAAACAATCGCTTAGAGCTTTTTGCCCAATTCTTCCCAGCGCAGATAGAGCTGCTCGATCTGATTTTCAGCTAGCCCGATCTCAGAGCAAAGAGCCTGAAGGGCATCCGGCTTTTCTGCCAACGCAGGATCTTCCAAAGCATAATTGAGGTCGCGCACTTTTTCTTCCAGCTGAGAGATCTTTCCCTCGATCTGTTCATACTCCCGCTTTTCCAAGTAGGTCATCTTAAGCTTGCGAGGAGCTTCCTCTTGCTTGCCCTGCTTCTCCTTTTTCTGCGCGCTTCCCTCCTTTTGCGTTCGCTCCCATTGGGAGTAGTCGGCAAAAAAGGTATTTTGTTCAGGATCACCTAAAGCAAGAAGCGTATTGCAAACGCGGTCTAACATACACCGGTCATGCGTGATCAGAACAAGGGCCCCAGGGAATTCAAGAAGGCTTTCCTCGAGAGTTTCAAGCGTTGCAATATCAAGATCATTTGTCGGCTCGTCAAGAAGAAGGATATCGGCAGGCTGGAGCATCAGATGGGCGATCGAGATCCGGGCCCTCTCACCTCCCGAGAGCTTTGCAAGAGGCATATCCAAGACATCAGGAGAGAATAAAAACCGTTTGCACCACCCATTGACATGGATCATCTGACCGCGGAAATTCACAAAATCCCCTTTGGGCGAAAGGGCCTCTCTCAACGTGATCTCATCGGGAAGCTGCATCCGGTACTGATCAAAATAGACGATCTTCAACGCATCTGCCTGTTTGATCGTCCCCTGATCGGGAGCAGCCTCCCCTGCAATCAGCTTCAATAGCGTCGTCTTGCCCGAACCGTTAGGCCCCATAAGCCCTATTCTTGTCCCCGGAGACAAGGTAAAGTCCAAATGCTGGAACAACAGCCGATCTCCAATATTTTTGGAAAGGTTTTTCGCCACCAGCAACTTTTGAGTCTCGCGACTTGTCGCAGCAAACTCGACCGCCGCTTTTTTCACCGTATTTCTTCTCTGGATCTGAGAAAGCTCCTCCAAAATCTCATGGGCATCTTCAACACGCGACTTCGACTTGCTCGTGCGCGCTTTAGGCGACTGGCGGAGCCAATCGAGCTCTTTGCGCGCCTTGGAAGCGATCGACCGCTGCCTCTCGATCTGTCCTTTGAGAAACTCCTCTTTCTTTTCCAAAAAGGTGGAATATGATCCCTCGATCGAGAAAAGCCGGTCGGGATAGATCGTATTGATCTCGATCGTCCGATTAACCATGTTCTGAAGAAAATACCGGTCGTGGCTGACGAGAAGAAAAGAGGGCGCCTCCCGAAGCAAAAATTTTTCGAGCCAGAGGATCCCCTCCAAATCGAGATGGTTCGTCGGCTCGTCAAGCAAAATCAAATCGGGAGAAAGGAGGAGTTCTTTGGCGACGCTAAGCCGTTTCCTCCACCCACCTGAAAGGCGCGCTGCAGTCGGCTCATCCCCTTGAAAACCTAACTTGCTCAGCCATGTTTTGACAAGCAGCTCTTTCTCATAATCGGGCCTCGGGTCATCAGACGGCAAAGCCCGGAGCAAGATCGCTTCCGGCGTCTCATCGGGAAACTCGCAGACCTGGGGCACATAGCCGATCCGCAACCCCCGCTTGGCAGAGATCGTCCCTTCGTTCGCCGTTTCGCACCCCGCCAATATTTTGAGCAGGGTCGTCTTTCCCGATCCGTTCGGTCCGATCAGTCCAACCCTGTCTCCCGAAAAAATACTGAACGAAAGGTCCTCAAAAAGGACCCGGGAGCCAAACGATTTGCTCAACTGTTCACAATTCAGATAAAGCGTCATAACGGAAAAGTGTAGCAAATCCTCCGATATCTCGAAAGCAATTCAAAAATGGGTTCCGAGGAACCGTCAACAACAGGCTCTAAGAAGCTGTCCTAAAAGCGTAGATTTGGCTTCAAATTGGGGTTTTAGGAGAGCTTCTAAGGTCTTGAAATTGTGCAGAACTTTCGTAAAATAAAAATATAATTATTTACAGTCGTTATTAACCTTGAAATTAAGGTTATTTCAAGATATCATTCTCCGAAAATTTTAAAGAAACTATCGCGAAAATGCAATTCAACGATAGTCTCTAACAAGGGGAGCACTATGCCAGGTTTGACCGCATCGCCTCAAGATTTTGTTAACAGGCTGCAAGAGATCGAACAGATTGTCGATACATCCGATCTTCTTCTCAATGATGAGCTACAAGCGACACAGAAATGGGGATTCCTCTGGATTGTCAGAGTGATCGCCCAGCCTTTTTTCTGCTGTTGCGATCTATTTGCCGATGTCAGAATTGCCGCTGTCTCTACAGAATTTAGACGCTTTCTCCAACGGAATAAAACCTTCCATTTCGCACCGGGCCGCAGTCAAGAACTCAGCCCTCAGGCCACCATGCTTTCTCAGCGGATTGTCACTAAGCTGCAAGAGAGGTCTCACCATCGCTATGAAGCTTTGATCCAACGCACGTTAGAGCCATTTACCGAAAATGATCCGGAAGCCCAACCCAGATATTTTAGAGATCAAGTTCAAGACGACTATGTCAGGCACATGAGAGATCTAGGAGATATTCGCAACAGCGCAACCGAGACATTGAACGATCTTTTAAATGATAACATCAGATTAACTCGCTCAGCTAGACAAACGCCACCTAGTCCCGCCAGCTCAGCCACACCAACGCCTCCTAGATCGCAACCTAGTTTCTTTGCGCATAATAACATGGAAGACCCGTTTGCTTTTCATTTTGAGATGCCTCCCATGCCCGAAATGCCGTCAATGGGGGAATCCTTTACTTTTGACTTCCAGATGCCTTCCATGCCGGAAGCCAACGTATTTTCCAATAGGCATCCCTCTGACTGGGACGCTTGGGATAGAGCATTTGATGAGTGGGACCGCGCATTTACCAGCAATTGGAATCACGCATTTAGAGACTCGGAAGAACGCTTAAGGGAATCTGAAGAGCGCGTAAGACAGTCAAGAGAAGCTGCCGACGAAAGG
>CAZEYJ010000083.1:0-2037 GCA_964516795.1 uncultured bacterium | reverse complement strand
AAAAAGGGCTGCTCCCGTATCTAGAGCAGGTCTCTTTCGAAGAAAGTAACGTTCAGGTGGTGATGAATGTTCTCGGCGATTTTGCCCCCGATCCGAAGGGGGCGCTGCGGCATCAAATCACCCGCCCCGTTCGATGGGAATCGGGCATCCGGGCGATCGAAAAAGAGGGGGTCGATCTTTATCTGGAGATCGGATGCGGAAAAACTCTGTCTGGGATGAATCGGAAAATCGGCACCCGCGCCGAGACGATTTCGATTGAAAAGGTATCAGAACTGGAAGGTTTGCATGCGACTGCTTGAAGGAAAAAAAGCGCTTGTCACAGGCGGAACCTCTGGCATTGGAAAGGCGATCGCCTTGAAACTTGCCGAGGAAGGGGCCGATGTGGCCATTTGGGGGACTCACCAAGGAAGAGCTGATGAAACGCTAAAAGAGCTCAAAACAAAAGGGCCAAATAGCTACGCTTCTCTTGTCGACGTCGCTTCGAAAGAGGCCGTTGAAAAAGGGGTGGAGGAGTTCCTTTCTCGCTTTTCTCAGATCGATATCTTGGTCAATAATGCAGGCATTACAAAAGACCAACTTCTGATCCGGATGAAAGAAGAGGAGTGGGATCAGGTGATGGCGGTGAATCTCAAATCGGCTTTCCATACTTGTCAGGCTGTCGCTCGGCCCATGATGAAAGCGCGACAAGGACGGATCATCAATATCTCGTCTGTAATCGGATTGGTTGGAAATGCAGGGCAAGCCAATTACGCTGCCTCAAAAGCTGGCTTGATCGGGCTCAGCCAGTCTCTTGCCAAAGAATTCGCTTCAAGAAATATCTTGGTCAATTGTGTTGCTCCAGGCTATATTCAGACCCAAATGACAGAGGTCTTGCCTGAGCTTGTGAAAGCCGAGGTGCTTTCAAAAATCCCGCTTGGACGGATCGGTCAGCCGCAAGAAATTGCGAGCGCCGTCCTCTTTCTCGCCTCACCCCTCTCCTCTTACATCACAGGACAGGTGTTGACGGTTGATGGGGGAATGGTTATTTAATCTACTTATTTTGAGGAACATATGTCAGTTGAAAAAGAAGTGATCGATATCATCGTGGAGCAGCTCGGGCTGAACATCGATGAAGTAACACTGAATAAGTCGTTTGTGGAGGATCTAAATGCCGACTCACTTGATCTCACCGAGCTCATCATGACGTTTGAAGAGCGTTTTGGCTTTGAAATCTCAGAAGAAGATGCAGAGAAGCTTAAAACCGTTCAAGACGTTGTCCGCTACATTGAGAAACGGAAAGCGGCTGTTTGATCAAAATTTTAAAAATGAACGAGGGGGCATCTCCTCCTCATCATCTTTAAGAAGCTGACTATAAGCAATTTGGTTTTATTTTTTAAACCTTAACATTTGTTTGTTATACTAGTTCTGAGTTTTTTAATTTAAAGAGGTCTTTATGGCAACTGCTTGTTTTGCGCCAGGAACTGAGCCAAGAACGGAAAAATGGGTCATAGCTGGTCTGGTTGGATTGAGTACTGCTTTGGTTGCTGGCGTTGCTCTGGCAGCAATTGGCTTTGGAAGTCACGCTTTTGGTCGAGCTTCGCTCTCGCTCGGCATTACAGGCTCGGTGATCGTTCCTGTATCGCTTGGGTTAGGGGGCCTAGGCACTGTGATTCTAAACATTAAAGTTCCCCACAATATAGCGGGGTATAAATAATGGTAAAAAAAGTAGACCCTTCAGGATTGCCAACTGAGACCGTGGCTGCGATCCGTTCCCGTTATCGAGTGCCAACTGGAGCTACCATCGCTCTTGTTTCGCTTCTCCTTTTGACTGGAGCAGCGGCCGGTGTAGCGTTTGGAACGTCCCTTTTTGGAAAAGCTTCTCTGATTGTAGGCGCAAGCACAGCCGGAGCCGCCGGCTTAACGCTCGTCAGCTGGGCTTGGGCAGCTCGCCACTATGGTCAGCAAGGAGAGGATGCCGTCAATAAGAGACGGTATACAGGAGAAGGTTCGACGCCTCCCGAGTACGCCTAAAGAAGAAGTTGGAAACAGAAGAGGTGG
>CAZEYJ010000082.1:0-11102 GCA_964516795.1 uncultured bacterium | reverse complement strand
CACGTATTCGCCCATCACGTTCTCGTCTATGTTGGAGCTTGAGTTGTTCGCGTTCTGTTTCAGTTAAAAAATTCATGCTGCGATTATGCGGTCAAGAGAAAATTTTGTGAATCAAAATTTTGATTCACGAAGGGTATATCTCACATTAAACAAATCTTTATCTCTTCATTTTATAATAAAATGCAGTTTTAGTAAATTTTTTACCCTTCAAGCTTTATTTTAAATAAAGAATCTAATCAACTGTATTGCAGTGCTTTGTGATTTTTTGTGTTGATTTTGGTTTCACCCAGTCATTTTTTGCCCGATAACTTGGATTTTGAAGGTGCGGGTAGCCCCTTTGTGTGTAAAAAAGAGCTTGCAAAAGCGATTGATTTTGACTAAATTGAAGTTGAACTTCAGAAAATACGACAGGTCTATGTTTAAGAGAGAAATAGAAAAAGAACTTCTGGATCTAGCTAAGGATTATCCCGTTGTGACGGTGATCGGTCCTCGTCAATCGGGTAAGACAACCATTGCACAATCTGTCTTTCCTAAAAAAATGTATGTTAACCTTGAATTTCCTGACGTTCGGGCTATGGCAATGGAAGATCCGAGGAGTTTTTTGGAGCAATATCCGGATGGGGCGATTTTGGACGAAATTCAGCGGGCTCCTGAGCTCCTTTCTTATATCCAACCTATTGTTGATCAAAAGGATCAAAAAGGGATGTTCATCCTGACCGGCTCTCATCAGATGGAGCTGCAAGAAGCTGTTTCCCAATCTTTGGCGGGGAGGACTGCCCTTTTAACTCTTTTGCCTATGAATCTAGTAGAATTGCAAGCAGCGGGTTTTGATTTGTCTATTGATGAGTGGATGTTGAAAGGGGGCTATCCTCGCATTTATAAGGATGGTCTTGATCCTACAAAAGCTTACAGAAATTATATGCAAACCTATGTGGAGCGAGATCTGCGTCAATTGCTTCAAGTCAAAGATCTATTGCAGTTTGAACGATTTGTTCAAATTCTTGCGGGACGGATCGGGCAGATCCTGAATATGGAAGAAATTGGAGGTGAGATCGGTCTCTCCTCCCATACAGTAAAACACTGGATTTCCATTTTGGAAGCCTCATTTATTGTATTTCGTCTCCAACCCTATTTTGAAAATTTTGGCAAACGGATTATTAAATCTCCTAAGCTCTACTTTAATGATGTGGGGTTAGCGGCCTACTTATTGGGGATTCAAAATGAAACCCAAATGAGCCGAGATCCTCTGCGGGGAAATTTATTTGAAAATGCAGTTTTATTGGAGTTAAAAAAACATCGGTTTAATCAAGGTCTTGACCCTTCCCTTTTTTACTATCGAGATATGCAAAAAAATGAGGTTGATATTATCTACAAAAAGGGACATGAACTCATTCCTATTGAAATTAAGTCATCCAAAACATACCACCAAGATTTTACGAAAAAATTGGGTTACTTTCAGGCATTAGCTCCTGAAAGAGTGCCTAAATCCTTTCTGATTTATGCCGGAGACCTAGAACAATCCGTCCAAGCAACACAGGTGCTTAATTTTAAACATGCCACTCAGGTCTTCAACTAGAGAAAGTATATCTAAGTGTTGGAGAGGTATACCGAACTCAGCCTCAAACTTGGAATTTGGCAAAGTCCGGCGCCCAGAGTTTGAAGCAGTAAAGCGCCGACGAAGCAGCTCAACTTGAATAAGTTGAGCGATGGAGGCGGCTTCAAAATCTGGGCTGCGAAAACACGAGAAGGTCTAGTAGACCTTCGCAGTGGAAAGCAGGTGAAGAGCCCTGGGGCTCGAACTGGGCAGCAAGCGCGGCTAAATTCCAAGTTTGAGGCTGAGTTCGGTATAAAGAAATTTGTCGATCATGGCGTTGACTTGATCGGGGACCTCTAGAGTGAGGGAGTGGCCTGAGCCGACCACTTTGCCGCGGATGAGCTGGGGGCATAAGTTGTGGAGGGCTTCGATGTCGACAAGAGGTTTGGCGGCTTCGATGTAGAGCATGGGGAGCTTGCAGTGTTTTAGGCGGGCTGCGACTTGGTTGTCCCAGGCGATCATGTGCTCAAAGGCAGAAGCCCAGACGTATTGGGGCGTTGAGAGTAGGGAGGCTTCCACGGTCTGTTTGCAGCGGTCTGTGGGAAGTAGTCCATTGTTGACGATTTCGCGGATGCAAGAGGAAAAGTCTCCCTCTTTGAGTTCGTGAAGGTAGTGTTGCAGGACTGACTTGACTTGGCTTGTTTTGAAAAGTGGTCGAACTGGGGCTTGAGATGGGTATGATCGCCTCCGGTTCCGTGGACGAGGATAAATGTCCGCTTTCCTTTGCCTTGTTCTTCAAAGAAGAGGTTGACGCCGTTGTGATTGATTTGCATAGCGGCCTTTTTTTGGGGAAGAGGGGGTGACCCTCTCCCCAATGAATTTAGGTCCAGCTGAGGGAAGCTGAGGACTGGTACTCGGTGACGCGGGTCTCAAAGAAGTTCTTCTCTTTGCCCAAATCGATCGTCTCGCTCATCCAAGGGAATGGATTTTTGGAGTGGTAGAGCGCCTTAAGGCCGATCCTTTCGAGCCTTCTGTCGGCGATGTACTGGACATATTCGCGGAACATCGGCGCTGTCAGGCCGAGGATTCCCCGAGGCAGGCAGTCTTCTGCATAGAGGATCTCAAGTTCGACGGCTTCTTTGATCTTATTGATGATGTACTCTTGGAACTCGGGAGTCCAGATCTCAGGGTTTTCTTCTTTGATCCCGTTGATCAGGTCGATGCCGAAGTTGAGGTGGATCGTCTCGTCGCGCAGGATGTACTGGAACTGCTCGCCGATGCCGGTCATCTTGTTTTGCCGGTGGAAGGAGAGGATCATTACAAAGCCGCTGTAGAAGAAGATCCCTTCCATGATGATGTAATAGCCGATCAAGTTCTCTAGGAATTTTTGGATTCCTTCCGATGTGGAGGTGGTGAAGTCGGGATCGAGGATGTCGCTGGTGAGCTCCATCTCAAACTGGTCTTTATTGCGGATCGAGTTGATCTCGTTGTACATGTTAAAGACTTCCCCTTGGTCTAAGGTCAGCGATTCGACGATGTAGAGGAAGGTGTGCGTGTGGATCGCCTCTTCGAAGGCTTGGCGCAGGAGGTATTGGCGCACTTCAGGGTTGGTGACGTGCTTGAAGATCGCCAGGACGATGTTGTTGCCAACGAGGCTTTCTGCTGTGCTGAAGAATCCTAAGTTGCGCATGATGACCCGTTTTTCATCTTCAGAGAGGGTTCCCGATTTCCAGAGCTCGATATCTTTGCCCATGGGGACTTCTGTCGGCATCCAATTGTTGGCGCAGCCGTTGAGGTAGTGTTCCCACGCCCATTTGTATTTAAGAGGCATGAGCTGGTTCACGTCGACTTGGTTGCAGTTGATCAGCCGCTTTTGGCTGACGTTGACTCGTTTGCTTGTATCAGAGTGATTTTGTGATTGGGTTTCGGCAGAAACTTGATCTTCATCGAATGTAATCATAGTAGGTCCTTTTTTAGGATAGCCTCTTGCTCTTGGTGGAGCAAGAGGCCGGTTGTGTTTTATTGGCAGCTCTCGCAACCTTCTTCTAGGCTGCAGGCGATCGGTTTTGTTTTTGGAGTCGCAGCAGGGGCGATCTCTTCTTCTCTCTGGACTTGGACGTTGCTCGATGCCGATTTATTTTTCATCCAGCGCGGCTGCAGCCCTCGCTTGTTGATATCGGTGGTCGATTTTTCGATCTGCGTGGCCCCAAGTGAACGGAGATAATAAGTGGTTTTCAACCCTTTTGTCCATGAAAATAAGTACATTTGATGGAGTTTTTTTCCGCTTGGTTCTGCTAAGTAAAGGTTGAGGGACTGTCCCATGTCGATCCATTTTTGCCTGCGGCTTGCGCACTCGATCAGCCAATCAGGTTCAATTTCAAAGGCGGTGACGAAAAGTCGTTTAACGTCGTCGGGGATCCGTTCGATCTCGGCGATCGATCCGTCAAAGTATTTTAGGTCATCGAGCATCTCATGGTCCCAAAGGTTTAGCGCTTTTAGGCGTTCGACCAAGAAGGTATTGGGGATCGTGAACTCGCCGGAGAGGTTGGATTTAACGAACAGGTGCTTATACATCGGTTCGATCGATTGGGTGATCCCTGTGATGTTGGAGATCGTTGCCGTTGGGGCGATCGCCATCGTGTTGCTGTTGCGCATTCCATAGCGTTTGATCGATTCGCGGACAGGGGTCCAGTCAAGCTTCATGCTTCGGTCCATATCGAGATGGCCGCCCCGCTCTTTTTCTAGCAAGGCGATCGTGTCGATGGGGAGGAAGCCTCGGTCCCATTTCGAGCCTTTATAGCTCGAGTAGGTGCCCCGCTCTTTCGCCAGTTCGCTCGAAGCGAGGATGGCGTAGTAGGAGATAAGTTCCATGCTGGTATCTGAAAATGCGACAGCTTCATGGCTGGCGTAGCTGATATTGAGCATGTAGAGGGCATCTTGGAAGCCCATGAGCCCCATGCCGATCGGACGGTGGCGCAAGTTGGCGGTGCGCGCTTCGGCGATCGGATAGAAGTTGATGTCGATGACGTTGTCAAGCATGCGGACGGCAGTCTTGATCGTTGCGGCCAACTTTTTCTCATCGATCCCTTGAGGGGTCATGTGCTCGGGCAAATTGATCGAGCCTAGGTTGCACACGGCAGTCTCTTCCGTAGAGGTATTAAGGAGGATTTCTGTGCACAGGTTGGAGCTGTGGACGACGCCGACATGGTCTTGAGGAGAGCGGATGTTGGAAGGATCTTTGAACGTTATCCAAGGATGGCCTGTTTCAAAAAGCATGCTGAGCATTTTTCTCCAGAGCTGGAGCGCTTCGATCTGTTTGAACAGTTTGATCTTTCCTTCTTTGACCATTTTCTCGTATTCGAGATACCGTTTCTCAAAGGCCTCGCCGTAAAGATCATGGAGATCGGGGACATCGCTTGGGCTGAAAAGGGTCCACATGCCATTGGAAGCAACTCGCTTCATGAAGAGGTCGGGGATCCAGTTGGACGTGTTCATATCATGGGTGCGCCGTCTTTCGTCGCCGGTATTTTTGCGCAGCTCGAGGAAGTCTTCGATGTCGAGGTGCCATGTCTCCAAGTAGGCGCACATCGCTCCCTTGCGCTTTCCTCCTTGGTTGACTGCGACAGCTGTGTCGTTGGCGACTTTAAGGAAGGGGATGACCCCTTGGCTACGTCCATTGGTCCCGCGGATCGTTGCTCCTGTCGCTCTGACATTCGTCCAGTCGTTGCCGATGCCGCCGGCCCATTTTGAGAGCTGGGCGTCATCTGCGACGACTTTAAAGATGTTGTGCAAATCGTCCATCACTGTGGAGAGATAGCATGAGCTCAGCTGAGGGTGCATCGTCCCTGAGTTAAAGAGGGTCGGCGTGCTCGAGACGAAAAGGAATTTCGACAAGATGTCGTAGAATTCGATCGCCCGCTCATTTTTGTTTTCTTTTTCACACAAGCTGAGTCCCATTGCGACGCGCATCCAGAAAATTTGAGGCGTTTCAAGGCGTCTTTGGTTGTCATGGATAAAGTAGCGGTCGTAAAGGGTCTGCAGTCCTAAGTAGGTGAATTGGTCGTCGCGCTGCAGCTGCATGGCGCGGGAGAGCTTGTCGAGGTCAAAGGAAAGAAGGTCGGGATGAACCCGGTGGATCGAGATGGCATGTTTCAGATATTTTTTAAAGTATTGTCGATGGTTAGATTCCAGGTTAGGATCGGAAGAGGAGATCTCCATCGTTTCCCTATAGAGGGAGTCGAGCAGCAGCCGGCTGGCGACTTGGGAATAGGCCGGTTCAAATTCGATTTTGGAGCGGGCTGCCATCATATAGGCCATATCGACCTCGCTCTCTTTCATTCCTTCGTAGAAGTTGGCGATCGCGCTTTCTAAAAGTTCTTCAGAAGAGACGAGATGTTCGAGGCCGCGGCAAGCGAACTGGAGGCGGCTTCTCAATAGTGTTTCAGTGATCGTCTGTTTGACGCCGTCGGCATTGATCGTATGGAATTGGCGCACCTCTTTTTGATCGACGACCGATGGAGTGCGGGCGATGCGCTGAGAGGTCCCTGTTGTCGCAACGCGGTTGACGATGAAGTCTTTGGCGACATGGAAATAGCCATCTCTCATTAATTGATTCTCAATTTCGTCTTGGATCATTGCAGCGTGCAACTGTTGTCCTGCCTTGGCAAGGGCTGTTGCCCGAGCGACGACTTTTTGAGTTTGGATGTTGACGGCGTCGATCATTTCATCGGTTGCCGGGCCATCGAGCTGCTCTGTGCGCCGGAAAGCGTCTTCGATCGAGGCGGCGATTTTCATCGGGTTGAAGCGGACGAGGGTCCCATCTTCGCGAACGACTTTGAGATTTTGAGGGGAATCTTCGCGCAAGGCTTTATGCTGGTCGCGGTAGATGATATAGTCTTTGGCGACATCGTGGTGTCCCGCTTTCATCAGAACGACTTCGACTTGGTCTTGGATCCCTTCGACAGAGAGAGAGGCGCCTTTGGAAGCAAGTGTAACAAGGTGGTTGACGACGAGGTCTGTCATTTCTTCGATAGTTGCAGCCAGGTCGGAAGCGAGCTCATCTGTTTTTGCCACTTTTTTCGTGTCGCGGAACGCTGCTTCGAGGGCTTTTTGGATCCTGTCGCGGCGGAAAGGAACGATCGCGCCGTTGCGTTTGACAACGGTGAATAATTTTGCTTTGTCTGCAGCGTTTTCTTTAATCACCGAAGCAATGTCTGCAGCAGAAGGAGATGTCGGTTGTTGAAGAACAGAAGAGGAGGATTGCTTGGCGGCTGGGGGCTTGTGTGGCATAATTTAATGTTCTCCTTGAGAGTAAGAGGTTATTTTATCTAAGAGTCTGCTAGGTTTGGCGCTACTACATCTAGTAGCCCATCTTTTGCTTATACACCATATATAGTAGCCTTTAACTTTTCATCCAACAAAAAAAGAATGGGCCTGAAAAAAAAAGGCGGTAATTTTTCCAACCTTCAAACGTTAAGAGAATTAGGTTTTTCAATTTTTAAGGATTTGCTAAAATCAAAACGCTGCCTTTTATTTTTCTGTAGGAAAAATCCGGTCAGTCTGAGAAAATTTGATCAGAGCTTGATTTTGAGGAGACGTTTGTATGCGCCGTGTTTATCTTATTCCGAATATCATTACCGCATTTGGGCTTGCGTGCGGTCTGTTTGTGATTTTCAAAGTCAATATGATCGAGCCTGGATTTGGAACGTACCAAGTGCTGCATACGGCAAGCTTGCTGCTTTTGCTTGCTGCGTTTGCCGACCTGCTGGATGGGGCTGTGGCAAGGGCGATGAGGGCGGAAAGCGAGTTCGGCGTCCTATTTGATTCGCTTGCCGATGCGATCTCCTTTGGGGTTGCCCCTTCTGTCCTGATGTTGAAAAGTCTTTCCTTAGAACAAGGAACAGGGCTTTCTTTTTTCGCTGTCATCGGCGCGATGCTGTTTTCTTTGTGCGGCGTCCTTCGCCTCGTTCGCTTTAATGTGAAGGCCGGAGAGTCCAAAGGAGACAAGCAAGCGGAAGATGCCCACAAGAAACATTTCACGGGGTTGCCGATCGATGCAGCGGCGCTTGCCGCCGTGTCTGCCAACTTGTTTTTTGCTTCTCCTGTTGCCGAGAAGGTCATCCCTCTTGATAATTCAATTCGAGCGATTGTTCTGACCTGCCTAATGATCGTCTTAGGTTATTTTATGGTCAGCCGTTGGAAGTTCCCCAGTTCAAAAGCGCTCCATTTTCGAGTCCCTTCCTTTCAACTGGTCTTTGTCACAGTGCTTCTGGCGATCTTCCTCCTTTATGGCGTCCTCTATTTCTTCCCCGTTATGCTCGCCATTGTCGCGTGGAGTTATGTCGTGTTAGGCTGGACCCTTTCGATTATCCGATTAATTGCGGGAAAAAAATCGAAGACCTTGGAAGATTTTGAACCGGAAAGTGAGGATTGAGGTAACGGATGCTGCCCATTATCGGATGTGGAATAGGGATCGGCCTGTTGTTATGGGCTTTTTTGCGCGAGCGTTTTTTGCGCAGCCGGCTCACGTTCGAGCTCCAGTTTGCCCAGGAGCAGAACAAGCGGATCCCTTCTTTAGAGGAGTTGCTTGAAGCTAAGAATAAAGAGCTCCAAGAGCTTCATCTCAAAGAGCAGGTAGCGGCGGAAAAGTTGAGCCTCCTTTATCAAGCCCAGGAGCAGTTCAAGCATGTCTTTTCCTCTCTTTCATCGGAGGCTTTGGAAAAAAATAATCGGCAATTTCTCGAATTGGCAAAAACAACCCTTGAGAAAGTGCATGAAACGGCCAAAGGGGATTTGGATAAGAAGCATCAAGCCATTGGAGAGATGCTAGCGCCTGTTAAAGAGAGTTTGCTCAAGCTTGATACGGGGATACGCACCTTAGAAAAGGAGAGGAAAGGGGAACAAGAGTCCTTAAAAGAGCAGGTGCGTTCTCTGATAGAAACGGAAAAGCAGCTTCGCCAAGAAACCTCAAGCCTTGTCAAAGCCCTTAGAACACCCCTTGCGCGTGGCCGTTGGGGAGAGATGCAACTGCGCAGAGTTGTCGAAATGGCAGGGATGTTGAACCATTGCGATTTTTATGAGCAGGAGAACGAGATGAACGATCAAGGGCGGATGAGGCCCGATCTTTTGGTCCGCCTTCCTGGAGGAAGGCAGGTCATTGTCGATGCGAAAGTGCCGCTCGAAGCCTATTTAGAGGCGATCCAATCATCTGATGAGGCGACTCGTGAAGCGCGCCTGCGAGATCACGCGCGGCAAGTGCGGGCGCATGTAGGAATGCTCAGCAAAAAGGCCTATTGGGAGGCCTTCCAGCCGACGCCAGAGTTTGTCATCCTCTTTTTGCCGGCGGAAACATTTTTTAGCGCTGCCCTTGAATTTGATCCTTCGCTGATCGAAGTCGGAGTCGAGCAGGGAGTGATCCTTGCCACCCCTACAACCCTAATCGCCTTGCTTAAATCTGTGGCGTACGGATGGAAGCAGGAGAGTTTGTCGCGGCATGCTAATCAAGTCAATGAACTCGGCCATGAACTTTATAAACGTCTTGTCGACATGTCGGGCCACCTATCTAAAGTAGGGCGCAGCCTCAACAGTGCAGTGGATGCCTATAATAAAGGGGTAGGCTCTTTTGAATCGAGGGTCCTTGTAACAGCGCGGAAGTTTAAAGAGTTGGGAGCCGCTTCCTCGAATTTAGAGCTGGAGCTGATTGAAATTGTTGAAAAGAGCGCCAGGCCAGTCCAAATCCCAGAAGAACAAAGCGCTGTCCAAGCTCTAGAATAGTTCAGGCTTAGAGAGCAAAGAAAGTTAAAGAACAGAGCTTCGTTAGGTTTGGCGAATTTGGAATGGCTGCGACTTTGTTAAATTGACTTAATTGACAGCTTCTTCAAAGAGGCGGCTGGAATCGTAAGATCCGGCCAAGAGCTCTTCTCCTGAGACAGTTTTTTGTTCGAGCAGCGTCATCCTTTGCGTTTCTTGATCGATCCGTTTAGGGCAGCTGATAAAAAGAGTCTGAGCATTGACCAATCGCTTGATCGATTGGAAAAAGGCCTGTTTGCAGTTGGCGGTTGTCATGAAATTGCAGATATTGCTCATGTAGAGCGTATCGATGGCAATATGCTGGTCATCTAGAAATCCTCTGACCTGATCAAAAGTCTCAACGTTCCTGATATCTTCTGTAATCGCAATGAGGCGGTCTCTAGAAGCGAGCTGCTGCTTGATATAAAGGTAGTTTTCATCACTGCTGAGCCAGCTACCCTCCCGTTGCAGTTCCCTTTCGATTCGAGCGGTCGGCAATCCGTGTTGGTCAGAGTGAAAAAATAAGCCGCGCTCACTTCCTTCAAGAGAGTTGAGATAGTCGATCATCGCTTGTTTAAATGTGTCTCGAGATGCGCAGTTTTGGACCAGTTGAATGGTCTTTTGCATGAACTCGGCATTTTTCGGATTGAAATCGACAATCAGGCCGTAAGTCGAGCTCCGTGCACAGATGATATCGAGATTGTGCCATGTCGCACATCCGATATGAATTGTTGGTGCGGTTAAGCGAGGGAGGTCTCCCAAGCGTTGATGGGTGGCATTTAAGTTGCTTTCGTTGGTCGTGATATAAATGCCGTGAACGTGTCCGGCAACTCTTGGGTTATTGAACCCGGCTAAGGTGTTGGAAACAGGATTGTTAAAGAGGGGCGTGTTGACAACTGCATTGATTTTGCGCTCTGTTGTCAGCCATTCGCACAGTTGAGTGATAGCGCGGCAGAGCGCTGAAATGGGATGATAAACGCAACCTGCAAAGAAAAAACAAGCCCACGAAGCGATCTTTTCAGTTGTGCTTCCTTGATAGTTCCATGGAGTGCACATAAAGGAAAAGCAACTAGAAGGATCTTCAATTTCCAGAGTTTGATGCTGCTGAACAGGGGTTATTTGTAATGACATAATTGTTGATTGTAAAATAAAAAATAATAAACAATTATAATAAAAGTCGGGTTAAAAGTCGATTTGATTAATCGTCTTTTTAATATATAATTACTGTGTTTTTTAGCAGGAAGCTTTAAGTTGTTGGATCCATTCTGAGGAGACGCCAGCCCGTTCTCTCATGTTATCGACGATCGTAAAGCCCTTGGCCCGTTTTGGGGTCATCAGAGGGGGGAGCGATTCTGTCCACGCATCCCATTCGGTTTTTTCTGGCTCCTTGAATTTTTTTAGCCAGTTCCAGCCAAATGCGACATGGCTGATCTCATCTTCGAGGATTTGGTCCATGAGGGCGGCAGATTCGTGATCGCCGACTCTGGCAAATGATTTCCCATAAAGAGGGGCGAAATCGAGGTTGGCCATTTCAAAAGTGAGGCTGACGACGCTGACGTAGCGGATGGGATTGGTCAAGTAAGGGATGTGGGCCCAGAAATGGCGGTAAAGGGGAAGGTCGCCGAATTTAAGTCCCAGCTGCTCCATCCTTTTAATATAGAGGCGGACATGTTCCTGTTCTTCCCGCAAGGTGTTGGCAACCCCTTTGCGGAAGTGGGGCGGCGCATCGGTGAGCAGGCCGCGCGCCAGATGAAGCGCTACACGCTGGAGCTCGGCGGCA
>CAZEYJ010000081.1:0-4524 GCA_964516795.1 uncultured bacterium | reverse complement strand
ACGCCCTCTTCAAATTTGAGATGGTCGTTCCTGGGGCAAGAGAACCTCAGCTGACAGCGCCGCGCAGTCCGCGACGACGGCGTCCTCTGATCGGCCTCTCCGACTTGCTCGATCCCGCATTGCCGGCTCCAAGCGTCGCAGGCAACCATGAACCTATGGACTCCCTTTCCTAAAAAAAATGGATCATTTTCCTAACGGAAAATGATCCTAGGCAAAGCTGAATTTAATCCAGCCTCTATCTGAGCTGGTTGGCTTTCTTGTAGCCGAGGACGACAAGAGGAAGCGCCGCGAGGCAGTAGACAAACCAATAGGAGCTGTCCCACTCAAGCCGCAAAAAGCCCTTTTCTGAGAAAAAAAGCTGCAAAAGACCGAGGACCAAAAGATTCCCTCCAATGGAGAGGAAGAAGATAGGCCAGAAACTTGTCTTTTCATCGACTGATTGCTGCTCCTCTTGCATTTGAGGAGGGATCGTAGGAATGCCAAGTGGGGCCGATGAATGAAATCTCTTTTCTGGCATGACGCCCTTGAATGAATCTGTCTGTTTCATAAACGTAGAACCTTGTTTCATATCTGAATACATGGGAGCAGCATTTTTTGCCGGATAGGGTGGAGAGTGGAGCTTGGTCAAGCTTTCTTGAAGCGATTGCTCCCGATAGAATTGGGCATCTTCTTCAGCCGCTTGAACAGTCTGCCCGGAAGCGCAATAAGGGCACTGTTCTGCTTCTAAAGGGATCCTCCCATCGCACTGCGGGCACATCTTCTGCCGGTCTTTAGAATGCATACCTTTTCAAAACTCCAAAAGAACCTAAAAGTCGACAGAAACTGAAATTCGTTAACAGTCTCCTAGTCTCTTACCCTCATCTTGGCACAGCCTCCCCAAAATTATCTAGCTTTTTTGGACGAATCCAAAATCATAGAAGAATTTCCAGGATTCAGGTAACATCTCGACTAACAATATTAAGGAGAGATGTCAATCTTATGGAAAGAAAAGAATTTGATATTGCGGTGATCGGGGCTGGCCCCGGAGGATATGTAGCGGCAATCAAGGCTGCCCAGGAAGGCTCCCGCGTCTGTTTAATTGAAAAAGGAGCGTTGGGAGGAACTTGCCTGAACGTCGGCTGCATCCCGACAAAAACATTGCTTGCCAATGCGGCAGTCTACCAAAAGATGACCCATGCTGCCGATTTCGGGATCATCACAGGACCTATCTCCTTTGACTACAGCAAGATGAAAACCCGCAAAGATGGAGTCGTCGACCAGATCCGCAAAGGGTTGGGCGGGCTGCTGCAGTCCAACGGAATCACGATCTTTCAAGGCACAGCCGAATTCCTCTCTCCCCGGGAAATTAAGGTCAAAGGACAAGACAACCTTCTCATCTACGCCCACAAAACAATTATTGCTACCGGTTCTGAGCCTTTAGATATCCCCGCTTTCCCTTGCGATCATCAAAAAATCTTTAACTCTAGTTCGATTTTAGAAAGGACCTCCCTTCCTAAAACCTTGGCGATTGTCGGCGGCGGCTACATCGGCTGCGAGTTCGCTTCTCTCTACGCAGAACTGGGCGTCAAAGTCATTATTTTAGAAGCGCTCCCTTCGATCTTGTTCCTCCAAGGAAAAACGATTGCAGAGACCCTCACGAAAGCCTTTACTAAAAAAGGGGTGGAGATCCGCACAGGCGTGACTGTCGAGGGGATCGATTCGGTCGGAGAAGGGCTTAGCGTCCGTTTGAAAGACGCCTCCCCCGTCACTTGCGATATGGCCTTGATCGCCGTCGGAAGAAGGATCATCTCTCAAGGACTTGGCCTTGAAAAGGCAGGTGTTTTGACAGGTGAAAAAGGGGTCATTGTTGTGAATGACAAGATGGAAACGAACGTGCCAGGCATTTATGCCATTGGCGATGTCACCGGCAAATTCTTGTTAGCTCACGTCGCCTCCCACCAAGGGGTCGTCGCAGCGGCCAATGCAACAGGCGGCGAAGCGAAGATGCACTACAATGCCGTCCCCGCAGTGATCTTCACTATGCCTGAAATCGCTACCGTTGGGCTGACTTTGGAGCAAGCTCTTGAAGCGGGCTATCAAGCTGCCATTGGCAAATTCCCCTTCCAGGCTCTTGGCAAAGCTGTGGCAACAAGGGAAACGGAAGGATTTGCGCAAGTGGTCGTCGATCGGAAAACAGGACAAATCCTAGGCGCCCAAGTTGTCGGACACGAAGCGGCTACCCTGATTGCAGAAATGGGACTTGCGATCGCCAATGAGTTGACAATCGAATGCATTACCGATACGATCCACGCTCACCCCACAGTGGCGGAAGTGTGGCTCGAAGCGGCGCTGGTCGCCAACGATACGCCGATCCACTTCCCTCCAAAAGTGAAGAAATAGCAATGGATGACCGACCCCACTTAGAAACAGCTGATCAACCAAAGATGCGTTGCTGCTCAAATCATGACACCGCAGAGCCGGCTTCGGCTGTTTCCAAGTTCGACCACCGCCCTCAAGTCAAGCTCAACCTCTTGCCCGACAACCCGGAGCAAGCAGGCAGTAAAAAAGCTGTCGGGCCGGGGCGCTTTCCCTCCTGGCTCCACAGAAAACTTCCCTCCGGAGGCAATCTTTTTAAGACAAATGCGATCCTCAGCCAATACCGGTTGAACACCGTTTGCGAAGAAGCCAAATGTCCCAACCGTTTCGAGTGTTACTCTCACAAAACAGCCACCTTTTTGGCCTTAGGAAAAGAATGCACCCGGAACTGCGGCTTCTGCGACATCGATTTCAGCAAAGCCCCCCGCACTCCGGAAGCAGATGAACCGCGGCGGATCGCCCTTTCTTC
Source organism: uncultured bacterium (assembly GCA_964516795.1). Taxonomy (GTDB): domain Bacteria; phylum Chlamydiota; class Chlamydiia; order Chlamydiales; family Rhabdochlamydiaceae; genus Acherontichlamydia. The sequence goes on along the minus strand of CAZEYJ010000081.1, from coordinate 1,700 downwards.
AAAAGACCTTGGGCTCAAACATGTCGTGATCACGATGGTTGCCCGCGACGACCTTGCCGATCAGGGAGCCTCCCATATCGCTGCGATCATCAGAGAGGTCCGCCTTGAATGTCCCCACGTCACGATCGAAGTCCTCACCTCCGATTTCTCGGGAGATTTTAAGGCGATCGACATTGTCTTGGACGAAAGGCCCGACGTCTTTAATCACAACATCGAAACGGTGCGAGCGCTCAGCCCGCGAGTGCGGCACAAAGCGACCTATGACCGGACCCTTAGCGTCCTTCGCTATGCAAAAGAGAGCGGCAAGACCCCCTTGATCAAATCGGGACTGATGCTTGGCCTTGGCGAAACCCGCCCCGAGGTCCTCTCAACAATCGACGATCTGCATCAGGCAGGCTGCGATATCGTTACGATGGGGCAATACCTGCAAGCCGATCGGCGCAAGCTCTTGGTCAAAACCTTCGTCACTCCGGAAGAATTCAAAAGCTATGAAGCCTATGGCCTTCAGATCGGAGTGAAACAGATGGTCTGCGGCCCCTTCGTCCGCTCCAGCTACCATGCACATGAAACCCAGCAGCTGCTTTCATGAATAAGGGTCTGTTATTGAATTCAACAACAGACTCCAAAAAAATCGTCATCATCATCCTTCAATGGAACAACTCGGCTGATACGATCGCCTGCCTCGAATCCATTTTGCAAATCGACTACCCCCATTTTGAGGTCATCCTCGTCGACAACGGTTCAAGGCCGGAAGAAATTGCCGCCGTCCGCTCCGCTTTTAAAGAGCTGATCTGCATAGAAAATGGAAAAAACCTCGGGTTTGCAGAAGGAAATAATATCGGGATCCAAGAGGCGCTGAAACGCCAAGCCGAATATCTTCTGCTTCTCAACAATGATACAATCGTTGACAAGCACATTTTGACCGCTTTTGTCTCCGCCGCTGAAAATAACCGGGATGCCGGCGTCTTAGGGGCCAAAATCTATTATTTCGATGAACCGACCACCCTTTGGTACGCGGGAGGCAATGTCAACCTCCAATCTTTCCGCTGCTACCATGAAGGCTGCACAGAATCTGATCTGAACAAAAGACATGAAACGGTCCGCGAGACCAATTACGCCTGCGGCTGCGCCCTGTTCATCACAAGAGAGGCCGTTGAAAAAGTCGGCATGATGGACCCCCGCTTCTTCCTCATTTGGGAAGAGATCGACTGGTGCTGGAGGATCCGCAAGGCAGGCTACCGCTGCCTCTTTGTCCCTCAAGCAAGGGTCTGGCACAAGATCTCCCAATCCTTTGAAGGGGGGAACCGAGGACCTTCCTGGCAGTACTATTACTTCCGCAACCGGCTCCTCTTTATTCAAAAACACATCCCGATAAAAAAACGGCTGGCCTTCTACGCAACCACTTTCTTGAAAGAGATCGGGCAAATGCTTTGGCTTTCCATCCACCCCCAAACCCCGGCAGCAACCCGGCGCCTCAACCGCTCCGCCCTCAAAGGCGTTAGAGATTACCTGCTCGGCCGATGCCTGAATCAAAATAATGATAAGAATGATATAATGATTTGAACGATAATTTTTCTTTTTTTATCATCCACATCATTTTCTTGTGCGCGATTGCGAAAAAAGAACCTATACCGAAATAACCTGAAGAATCGGGTTTTAGCCTCGTCGGCTTTTCTTCAATATTTTGATCTGATCCTCAG